>NZ_JBASXC010000033.1:0-3272 GCF_049276775.1 Rhodoluna sp. | reverse complement strand
CACGTTGCACACATAACTTCAATTGAGTCAGAGATCACAAGGACTCCAACCAAGCTGAACTTCTACGATCCGCTAGAACTTCCAGTTCAGCAGTCTTAAGTAGCTCTTTCTAGAGCATCCATTCCAGCTCGCCAGGTGGTGTATCCACCAGATAGGTTCTTGGCCTTGATGACGTGACCTTTTAGAAGCTGAACAGCGGTGTGACCGCGCTGCCCAACAGCGCAGTGAACCACAATGTCTTTGCCCTTCACCTCAGAGATCCGCTCTCTTAGGTCATTGACCGGAATCAAGATTGAGCCCGGGATAGCACCTGCTTCATTTTCACTGTCGTTTCGAACATCAATCAAGACCGTTCCGGATTTTTGCAGATCTTCGATCTGGTGCCAGTGAACGGTGTCGGTCTTTCCGGTGAAGACGTTGTCGCCAACGTAGCCGGCCTGGTTGATGGCGTCTTTGGCAGAGCCAAACTCGGGCGCGTACGCAAGTTCTAGGTTCATCAAATCCTGAACTGTTAGTCCTGCGTAGATGGCGGTTGCAATCACATCGATTCTCTTGTCGATGCCATCTAGTCCAACAGCTTGAGCTCCAAGGAGCTTGCCTGTATTTCCATCGAATAGAACCTTTAGAGACACTCGCTCGGCGCCGGGGTAGTAGCCGGCGTGTGAGCTTGGGTGCAGGTGGACCATCTCTGCCTCGATGCCCAGTTTCTTGGCTGACTTCTCGGTAAGTCCGGTAGCGGAAATCGCCATTCCAAAAGCTCCGATGATTCCGGTTCCAATGGCGGGCTTGACCTCCACCTTTTCTCCGGCAATCACGTCGGCAACTAGCCTGCCGTGGCGATTAGCGAGGTTGGCAAGCCAGATCTGCTGTCCAGCTCCTGTGAATGAGCTGGTCTTCTCGGCTGCGTCGCCAACTGCAAAGATGCTCGGGTCTGAGGTTCTTTGGTGGCTGTCAACAAAGATGGCTCCCGAGTCCCCGATTGTTAGCCCAGCCTCAACAGCTAGGTGATGATCTGGAACAACACCGGCAGCTGACACCACAAAGTCAGCCGGGATTATTTCCCCGGTAGATAGCTTGACTGAGTGCGGGCCAATTTCCTCGGCTGAAGCGTTTAGTTTGAGTGTGATTCCGTTTTTCTCAAGTTGGGCCTGGAATGGCTCAATAATCTCTGGATCAAATCCCGGCAGGATGCTCGGGCCCAGTTGAACTACCGTGGTCTTCACTCCGCGGTGGATTAGGTTTTCAGCTACTTCGATGCCGATGAAGCCTCCGCCAAGAATTACTGCCGATTGTCCCTTGAAGTTATCAACCTGAAGCTTCAGCTTTGCGGCGTCTTCTACATCCCGAAGGACAAAGGTGCGCTCTGCTCCGTGGATAGGTAGAGCCCTTGGCTTGGCGCCGGTTGAAATCACAAGATTGTCGTAGGACTCGTCGTAGGAGGTATTGTCTTCCAGGTTCAAAACCGTGACGGTCTTGGCTTCTTTGTTTATCTTGGTGACCCTGGAGCGCACTCGAACATCTAGGTTGAAGCGGTCCTTCAGTGCCTCTGGTGTTTGAAGAAGTAGGGAAGATTCCTTGGGGATGATTCCGCCTACGTGATACGGCAGACCGCAGTTTGCAAAAGAGACGTTTGGGCCTTGCTCGAAGATGATGATCTTGGCATCTTCCTGAAGTCTTCGAAGTCTGGTCGCAGCCGACATTCCGCCTGCGACTCCGCCGATGATTACTGTTTTCATTTTTTTCCTGAATTCTTGAGAAGAAGTGGATTTAGGCAAGTGACATGAAGGCTTTTTCGAGCTCTGCTCGATCGGCTGATCCTGCTGCATCATTGCCACACTGGGCCATGCCGGTGGCAATGATGGCAAAGCCTGCCTTGGTGAGCGCTGAGTTGGCAGCTGAGAGCTGGTTCAGGATGTCGGTGCAGTCTCTGCCTTCATCGAGCATCTTGATTACTCCGGCCAGCTGGCCATTTGCTCTAACTAGGCGGTCTCGGGCTTTTTTGAGGTCCTGGGGATCAATCTGCATTACACGTATCCTTTGGTTAGTTGATGCGGTGTGGTTTTTAGTATACCCTAGGGGGTATACGAAAGGAAACACCAAATTGACCAAACTTTTCAAAATTCTTAGCGCAGCCTTTGTTGCAGCATTCGCTGTGACAGGACTTACCGGTTGCGCATCATCGGAGCCAGTGGACATGAGCCAGTACGCAGCAGTGATTGACGTTCGTACACCAGGTGAAACTTCAGCCGGCTACCTCGATGGATCACTTCTCTATGACATCCAGGATGGGTCCTTCATGGACAACATCGCAACCTTAGATAAGGCATCCGACTACTACATCTACTGCCGCTCGGGAAACCGTGCCGGCCAGGCAATCCAGATCATGAAGGATGCTGGCTTCACAGGTGAGTTGGTAAACGGTGGATCGCTAGCTAACGCCGCTTCACAAACAGGCCTCACTGTAGTCAAGTAGATACTCAGTGGACAAAGCCTTTTGGGATGACAAGTACTCCGCCACGGAGTATGTCTATACCAAAGATGTAAACCGCTTTGTCAAAGAAAGTTGTTCTGACCTCGCCCCTGGCAAGATGATTGATCTTGCTGGGGGCGAAGGTCGTAACACGGTCTTTTTTGCAGAAAAAGGCTGGCAGGCCGAAAACGTTGATATGTCCAGCGTTGGTTTAGAAAAGTGTGTAGCGCTTGCAAAAGAGCGCGGTGTATCCGACAGGGTAGTAACAACAAATGCCTCAGCACTGGACTTTGTTTCCAAGCTTGCACCGGTTGACTTAGGGGTCTGTGCCTATCTTCAGATTCCTTCTCAGGATCTTGATGTTGCCATCGGTAGATTGGTAGACAACATCAAGCTAGGTGGAGTTTTCTTTGGGGTGTGGCATGCACTTGAGAATCTTGAAGAAGGCTTTGGGGGACCACAAAACCCAGAGCTATTGCCAACGACTGAGTCGATGACAACTCTTTTATCTAAGCTCCCGCTAGAGATCTCTTTCGTGACCAATCGCGATGGACAGGTGCAAACCAGGGAAGGGCTCAAGCCTTCGATTACTTTGACTGCAATGGCAACCCGAACTTAGGCCTAGTCCTGAGTTCGTGGCAAAGATTCTTATGGTTCTAGTCGTGAAGAAATGTCTCTTTTCAGGGACCTATTCGCAATTTATGTATACTGGGCCGCATGAGCGAATGGAACTACACGAAATGCAGTAAGCCTTTCGAATCGGAAGCGGATGCGGTTGATTACATGAAATCAAAAGACTTGG
>NZ_JBASXC010000032.1:0-16705 GCF_049276775.1 Rhodoluna sp. | reverse complement strand
CCAGAATGTTCGACCCCTCTAGACTTCTCGGGCTAGTCACAACATCCAGCTCAATTGCCGGATCTGGGTTATCAAGATTGATTGTTGGGGGAGCGGTTCGCTCGTGCAGTGCTAGCACTGTAAAGATTGCTTCAATCGCCCCAGCTCCACCTAGTAAGTGACCGGTTGAGCTCTTCGTCGCAGAAACAGCAATCTTCGGTAGGTGGTTTCCAAAGACTCGCTTCAGGGCGTTGTATTCGGCAATGTCTCCAACCGGTGTGCTGGTGGCGTGAGCGTTAATGTGTGCAACGTCTTGGATTGACGATCCGCTTTGCTCAAGGGCTCCAAGAATCGCCCTTCCTGCAGCAGAGCCCTCCGGGTCAGGGGCAGTGATGTGGTAGGCGTCAGAAGTCACGCTTGCGCCAACAAGCTCAGCGTAAATCTTGGCTCCGCGAGCCATAGCGTGCTCTTCGCTTTCTAGAACTAGAGCGCCACCGCCTTCAGCCATGACAAAACCATCGCGGTCAAGGTCATATGGCCTGGACGCTTTTTCCGGTGCGTCATTCCGTTTTGATAGCGCCTGCATAGCGGCGAAGGCAGCTATCGGCAGCGGGTGAATCGCAGCCTCTGAGCCACCAGCTACAACAACATCAACTTCGCCGGAGCGAATTCGATTAAACGCATTAGCAATGGCCTCTGTTCCAGAAGCACATGCCGAAACAGCGGTTCGAACACCAGCCCGCGCGGAGATGTCCATACCGATTGCGGCAGCTGGGCCGTTGGGCATAAGCATCGGCACGGTCATGGGAAGAACTCGCCTTGGTCCGCGCTCCTTTAGAACGTCGTAGGCGTCAAGGAGCGTCCAAACCCCACCGATACCGGTCGCGTAGTCAACTGCCAATCGCTCAGGTGCAACCTCGGGGGAGCCGGCGTCAGCCCAAGCTTCGCGTGCGGCGATGAGGGCAAATTGGCTGGAAGGGTCGAGTCTTTTACCCTCTTGAAGGGTCAACACTTCGCTTGCTGGGGTCATTGCTTGGCCTGCGAATGTGACCGGAAGTTCGTGTTTTGCTACCCACTCTTGAGTCAGAGTTGAGATTCCGGACTTACCGGCCAGGAGATTTTCCCAGGTTGTTTTGCTGTCGCCACCGAGCGGCGTTGTTGCACCGATCCCGGTGACGACAACTTTTTTGAACAATGCTGTTAGCCTTGCGCCTTAGTGATGTAGTTCACGGCGTCGCCAACTGTAAGGAGGTTCTTTACTTCCTCGTCTGGAATCTTTACGTCGAACTTATCTTCGGCGTTAACCACGATGGTCATCATCGAGATTGAGTCGATGTCTAGGTCGTCAGTGAAGGACTTGTCCAACTGGATTGCCTCGGTAGCGATACCGGTCTCGTCGGTGACAATTGCTGCTAGTCCTACAAGTACTTCTTCTTGCGAAAGTGCCATTTGAGTTTCTCCTTATGCGCGTTTTTTTGAATCCGCCCCAAGTTTAGGGCACAACTACTACCTGAGCCCCGAAGGCCAAACCGGCGCCAAAGCCGATCTGTAGGGCTAAATCACCTGATTTTATTTGTCCTTGCTCGAGCAAGGCATGCATTGCAAGAGGAATGCTGGCAGCCGATGTGTTTCCAGTTGTCTTAATGTCCTTTGCAACAACTACATGCTCAGGAAGACCAAGCTGCTTAGCCATCTCGTCAATGATTCGCTCGTTGGCCTGGTGCATGACAATTGCATCTAGCTCTTCGGGTTTAATTCCGGCCGCTTCGAGTGCTTCCTTGGCAACTTTAACCATTTCCCAAACGGCCCAACGGAAAACGGTTTGTCCTTCTTGAACCAGAGTTGGCCACGCACCGGTGCCGTCTCGAAAATCAAGCAGTGAGCCTGTCATTCCAACCGCTTCCCACTTGCTGCCGTCGGACCCCCAAACGCTCTGCGAAATACCAGGTGAATCCGATGGGCCAACAATTGCGGCTCCCGCACCATCACCCAAAAGAAAGGAAATGGAGCGGTCGGTCGGGTCAATAAAGTCGCTTAGCTTTTCGCCACCAACCACCAGAACGTACTTTGCAACTCCAGATCGCACCAGCGAGTCGGCTTGAGCAATGCCGTAGCAGTAGCCGGCGCAGGCGGCTGAAATATCAAAAGCGGGAGCCGGGTTAGCGCCAACTAGATCTCCAAGAAGTGCTGCTGCGGAGGGGGTTTGGTAGGGGTGAGTGATGGTTGAGAAAATTACCGCTTCAATCTCGGAAGCTTGGATGCCGGCCTTGTGTATAGCTTCATTGCTTGCCTCAACTGCCATGTCCATCAGGGAGCGGTCCCGGCTTGCACGCATGCGAGTAATGATTCCCGTTCGCTGCGTAATCCACTCATCGGATGAGTTGATGGGCCCAGCAATTTCATCGTTTGTCACTCTCAGGTCGCCTCGAGCAGCGCCTAAAGAGTAAATCTTTGAGAAGGCGATTGGGGTGCTTTGCTTCAGCTCTGGCATGAAATGAGTTCTACTTTCCTAGTGCTTCGGCAACTTTATCCAAGTCCGCTGGCGTTTTTACTGGGATAGCCACAGTGTTTGGCATTGATCTTTTGGCGATTCCCGACAGTGCCCCGCCTGGAAGCAGCTCAATCATTAGGGAAACGCCCGCATCGGTCATCGAATCCATGGTTTTGTCCCAACGAACCGGGTTAGAGACCTGATTCACCAACAGATCCAAGAATTTGCCGCCATCGGCAACAGAAGAGCCATCCCTATTGGTCCAAATCAAAAGGTTCGGGTTTTTTGCCTCCAGGGCCTTCGAATACTCAGCCAGTGGAGCACGAGCTGACTCCATGAATGTGGTGTGAAAAGCACCTGCCACCTGAAGTTGGACAACCCGGGTTCCGGCCGGTGCATTAGCGACCAGATCAACAATCAGTTCCTTTGATCCAGCCGCTACGATTTGGCCCGCTCCGTTGTAATTGGCAGCTGATAATCCACGCGCTGCCAGATTTGCGAGAACGCTTTCCTGTTCGCCGCCTACCACAGCGGCCATTGAACTCTCGGTTAGGAAAGAAGCCTGAGCCATTTCGGTTCCGCGCTTTTGAACAAATCTCAAAGCGGTCTCTTCGTCGAAGATTCCGGCAACATAAGCCGACGTTATCTCTCCAACCGAGTGACCGGCTGTTGCATCTACCGTAAGTTCTGACCCAATGCTTTCCTTGAGGACAGCGTAGCTAGCGATTCCAGCGGCAACAATGAGTGGTTGGGCGATTTTGGTATCTCTAATTTCATTCTGGTCAGCCGCTGTGCCAAAGTAAATAAGGTCTATGCCCAAAATTTCTGAGGATCTTTCGATCTGCTTTTTGAAGGTCGGTAGTTCTAGCCAAGGTTGAAAAAAACCAGGGGTTTGTGACCCTTGACCAGGGCAAGCAATCGATATCACTTCCACCTCTTACTGGTGCCCTGTTCGTGTTCGGTCATCGCACCCAGAACGGTTGCAACCTGAAGCACGAAAGACTGCCTTGCTCCGGTTGGATCCCATCCGATTAATTCCGCAATTCTCTTGAGGCGATAGCGAACCGTGTTGCTGTGTACAAAAAGTTCCCGAGATGTGAGCTCTAATGAGCGTCCTGACTCTAAGTAGGCCACCAGTGTCTCTAAAAGATCGGGGGAATTCTTCGCTAGTGGTCGATAGATCTTGTTTAAAAGAGTGTTTTTGGCCAGCATGTCTCCAGCTAGGGCGCGCTCCGCGAGCAAGTCATCCGCCGAAATCGGCCTCGGAGCTTTGGCCCAAGCGCCAACCACGGCAATTCCTGCTAGTGCCGATTTAGCTGAGCGGTTTGCATCACTAATTGAGGTCACTTCTGTTCCCACGACAATTGCTCCAGGGCCAAAGCTGTCAATAAAAACTCTGCAAAGCGAAAACAGCGATGGAGGGGGAGACGGAGGTTCTTTTTCATCGGGAATGGTTCCCACCACAACAATTAATCGATCGCCGTGAATCCCAATAAGGACATCGGCCGAGTTACGCCTAGCATTTCTTCGGAGGGCATCAACGTCGGTGGCGTCGTCGAAACTTCCGATCATTACCGTGACCGCGCCTCTTGCACGCCAGCCCAGTGCTGAAATTCTCGAAGAGAGCTCTTCTTCGCTCTCACCGCTCAATATGGTGTCTACAACTAAAGCCTCGAGCCTTGCGTCCCACAGCCCTCTAGCTTCTGCCGCCTTAGCGTAAACATCCGCCGCACTAAAAGCTATTTCGCGAGAGTAAAGGAGAACGGCTTCGCGTAGTTCGCTGTGTTCTTCCATGACCCGATCTTCAACAACTTGCACCACAACTCGAATTAGCTGCAGAGTTTCTTGAAGAGAGATTGAGCGAAGCAGTTCTCTTGGTGCCGTTGAAAATACATCGGCTGCCACCCAGGGTTGGGATTTCGGGTCCTCGTACCACGCAAGGAACGATGTGATTCCAGCTTGCGCAACTAGACCAACAGCCGACCTTCTTGCCGCCGGCATATCTCTATACCAGGGTAGGGTCTGGTCCAGGCGGGCAAGGGTTGTGGTTGCTAGTTCTCCTGCGATGGAGTGCAACCACTCGAGGGTTTGGTCCTTAGGCTTCGCCACCGGCTGTTCCACTCGTTCCCGCTCTTACATCGTGCAGCTGATATCGGTCGATGGCCATCTGTAACACCGAATGCTCGAGCTCGCCTCGCTCAACAAGTTGCTGCAGTGCGCGAACGGCGATCGATGGACCATCAATTTTGAACTCACGTCTTGCAGCAGGCCTGGTGTCCGAGAAACCAAAGCCATCGGCGCCGAGCGTTGCATAGTCTCCCGGAACAAATGCCCTGATTTGATCGGGAACCGCATGCATGTAATCGCTGACTCCCAAGAATGGACCCGATACCCCGGACAGTTTCTGGGTTAGGTAGCTTGGCTCGACGTGAGTGTTTGGGTTCAGGAACTTTTGACGTTCCTTATCCAATCCATCTCTACGAAGTTCGGTCCAGCTTGTCACGGACCAGATGTCGGCTGAAACTCCCCAGTCGTTTTGTAGAAGGGCTTGGGCTTCAAAAGCCCATGGAAGTGCAACGCCGGAAGCAAGCAACTGAACTTTTCTTCCACCCGAGTGGTTTTCGCTTACGCGGTGTATTCCTTTGAGAACTCCTTCGACGTCCAAGTTATCTGGCTCAGCTGGCTGAACATAAGGCTCATTGTAAACGGTTAGGTAGTAGATCACATTTGGATCGGGGTGATTTCCGCCGTACATCCTTTCCAAACCGGCGCGCATGATGTGGCCTATCTCATAGCCATACGCTGGGTCGTAGCTGATGACAGCTGTATTAGTTGAAGCAAGCAATGGTGAATGGCCGTCGGCGTGCTGTAGACCCTCTCCAGTTAAAGTGGTGCGACCCGCTGTCGCTCCGATCATGAATCCACGCGCCATCTGGTCAGTCGCCGCCCAAATGGCATCGGCCGTTCTCTGGAAACCGAACATCGAGTAGAAGACATAAATCGGAATCAGAGGTTGAGCTTGGGTTGAGTAGCTGGTGCCTACCGCGGTGAAGGCCGCGAGCGACCCAGCCTCGTTGATTCCAGTGTGCAAAATCTGACCGGTCTCGGACTCCTTGTAGTTCAAAAGAAGGTCGCGGTCAACAGATAAGTAGTGCATTCCGCTCGGGTTGTAAATCTTTGCGGTTGGGAAAAACGCATCCATTCCAAAGGTTCGCGCTTCGTCAGGGATGATCGGAACAAGTCTTGGTCCAAGCTCGCTGGTGCGAAGAAGGTCTTTTAGCAGACGAACAAAAGCCATTGTGGTTGCAACCTCTTGGGTACCGGAGCCACCCTTGGCTATGTCGTAATTTGAAGCTTCAGGAAGGTTAAAGTTCACATACTTACTGCGTCGCTCTGGAAGATAGCCACCAAGTTCCCTGCGTCGCTCATGCATGTACTGAATCTCGGGAGAGGATTCTCCGGGGTGGTAGTAAGGGGGCTGGTATGGGTCGCGCTCCAGATCGGAATCGCTTATCGGGATTCGCATCTCGTCACGGAACTGCTTCAGATCAGCGAGGGTTAGCTTCTTCATCTGGTGAGTGGCGTTTCGACCCTCAAAGGTCTTGCCCAGGGTGTAGCCCTTAATGGTCTTGGCGATGATTACCGTTGGCTTTCCCTTTTGTTCAGTTGCGGCCTTGTAGGCCGCGTAGATCTTTTTGTAGTCGTGCCCACCTCGGCGAAGTCCCCAAAGCTCGTCATCTGACATGTGGGAGACCATTTCTAAAGTTCTCGGGTCTCGACCGAAGAAGTTCTCGCGTACGAAGGCTCCGGACTCGGTTTTGTAGGTTTGGTAGTCTCCATCTGGTGTTTTGTTCATGAGATCTACAAGAGCACCGTCGGTATCTACTGAAAGCAGCGGATCCCACTCTCTTCCCCAGATGACCTTTATAACGTTCCAGCCGGCACCTCTGAAGAACGACTCCAACTCCTGGATTATCTTGCCGTTACCTCTTACTGGTCCGTCAAGGCGTTGCAGGTTAGCATTCACAACGAAGGTTAGGTTATCGAGTCCATCATTAGCCGCAAGCTGGAGTGCTCCACGGCTCTCAACCTCATCTAGCTCACCATCTCCCAAAAATGCCCAAACGTGTTGCTCCGAGGTGTCACGGAAGCCACGGTTGTGAACATATCTGTTTAGTTGCGCTTGGTAGATGGCGTTGATTGGGCCAAGACCCATCGAGACTGTTGGGAACTGCCAAAACTCCGGCATGAGTCTCGGGTGCGGATATGAAGAGAGGCCACCACCTTGGTGTGATTTTTCTTGACGAAAACCGTTCAGTTGATTTTCGCTGAGGCGCCCTTCCAAAAACGCTCTGGCGTATGGTCCGGGGGACGCGTGACCCTGGATGAAAATCTGGTCACCACCGGATGGGTGATCCTGACCCTTAAAGAAATGATTGAAGCCAACTTCATAGAGCGAAGCTGAGGAAGCAAAAGTTGAGATGTGTCCACCGACTGCAATTCCAGGTCGCTGCGCACGGTGCACGAGCATCGCCGCGTTCCAACGCATCCAAGCTCGATAGGTTCGTTCTATTTGCTCGTCACCAGGAAATTTTGGTTCATCTTCGGGTGAGATGGTGTTGATGTAGTCGGTGGTGGGGACCAGAGGAACGTTTAGCTGAAGCTCATGAGATCTTCTTAGAAGATTAAGCATAATTTCACGGGCTCGACCGCGACCGTGAGTTTTGGCCGCTTGACCCAAAGACTCCAACCACTCGGCTGTTTCCTGAGGGTCCATGTCTGGGCTGGAGACTGCGTAGGCGTCATTGTTGTTGATGGACAACGCTGGTCCTTTCTAAAATGGTCGGCTAGCTGGTTTTTGGAAGCTTGGCCAGAGGGGCCTAGTTGTTTAGGCTCCTAAGCAGTTTACTCATTTATTTTTGGGGTCTCCTTTGGGCCTTTCCCTAAGAGCCAGTACTCTAGAAATAACTACCCTAAGGAGAGTCATGGCAGTAGCAGTTGGCGATAAGGCCCCCGATTTTGAGCTTGTGAACCAGCACGGTGAGAGTGTGAGGCTCTCATCTTTTCAAGGCAAGAAGCCAGTTGTG
This sequence comes from Rhodoluna sp., assembly GCF_049276775.1. Lineage (GTDB taxonomy): Bacteria > Actinomycetota > Actinomycetes > Actinomycetales > Microbacteriaceae > Rhodoluna. The sequence goes on along the minus strand of NZ_JBASXC010000032.1, from coordinate 9,148 downwards.
CTGGTTTTTTATCCACTTTCCTTTTCAGGTACCTGCACCGAAGAGCTATGCGAGCTTCGGGATAATCTTTCAGATTTTGAATCAAAAGACGTTGAGTTGATGGCGATCTCGGTTGACTCCAAGTACACCCAGAAACTCTTCGCCGAGAAGGAAGGCTACAAGTTTCAAGTATTGGCCGATTTTTGGCCGCACGGTGGAGTGGCCCAGTCTTACGGGGTGTTTAAAGAGGAGGCGGGAATTGCTATCCGCGGCACCTTCCTAGTAGATAAAGAAGGTTTGATTCGCCACATGTTTGTCAACGGACCCGGTGAAGCCAGAGACCTAGCTAGCTATCACCAGGCGTTAGCGGCTTTGTAGTAGAGTTTTGTAGTTGCCTTATGGCGCATGTTTGAGGGCCTTTAGCTCAGTTGGTAGAGCGCCACGTTTACACCGTGGATGTCATCGGTTCGAGCCCGGTAGGGCCCACAGATAGCGAGCATTTGTCAAGGGTGGGGATAGGATTTGGCTATGTTTCAACCCAACCCACCGACCCCCAAAGCAATGTCGGATGCTGAGTTAAATGCAAAAATAGCCGAGCTACAGCTTCAGCCAGACGGCCTAGTTGCCGCAATGGCATTTATCGAAGAACAGTCCAGACTTCGTCAACAAGACGCCCTCGAGTATTCCAAGTGGGAATTGGCATCTCAGATGCAAGCTGCAACTCCACAACAAGTCGAGACTCCAGAGCTCCAAGATCCGGCCTTTCCGGCATCCGAGGTGTCCAGCCTGCCAGAGCCGGTAGCTCCAGAAGTTTATGAACCCATTCCAGACCCCGCTCCCGCAGTTTTGGCAGAACAGGTTCCGGAACAGCCAGCAATTGACATATTTGCGAATCTCCCAGTCGAACCAGCTCCACCGGTTGTTGAGGTCCCAACCTCTCCTGTCATGGACCCACCATTTATTGGGCAACCAGTTGTCGCGGTTGAAGCTGTGGCTGCGCCACCCGTTGAGAACCTGGACGACATTGTGGCAGCCCTTAATGCCAGCTACGCAGTTGCCGCTACCGAGCCTGAAACTACAGAGGCTGAAACCACTGTGCCTGAATCTGCCGAGCCGAAAGCAGAAGCTCAGGAAGAATCGAGTACTCCCGAGGTTTCCGAGCACATGCCTGAGCCAATCGATTCCCCGGTCACTGTTTTAATTCCCGAGGTTGAACCCGCCGAACAGAGTTGGCCGGAAGAAAGCGATAAGGACGAGGAGCCTTCGGAGACAACCGGAACCTCAATAGCATTTAGTTTTTCTTGGCTGGCGGTTACTGCAACCCCGCTGGCCCTCGTTTTAGCGGCTTTGCTCAAGGAGGCGGGAGCCTCACTGGCCCAGAGCTTTATCCTTTTGGCTGGAACACTGTTTCTGACCTCAGTCTTGGCATCCGTTGGCTCTATGTCTTCGGCAAGAGCATCATCATCACTAACAATTGTTTCTCGGGCTGCCTTTGGTGTTTGGGGTAATTCAGTGCCCGCTGCATTGATGCTGGTAGTCAAGCTGTTTTGGTCGGCCGCGCTAATTTATTTCGCCATCCGTGTGATTTCACCTTTGATTTTCAACCAACCCTGGTTCGCAAACATCGCAGAGTTAGTTGTTTTCCCAGAAGATTTCACCGCGGCACTATTTGTGATTGGACCAATCATCATCATCTCGGCTATTGCAGCTGGTATCGGCGGGGTGGTGATGCTGAGGCTTCAGCAGCTCACCGCGATTGTCTCGGTTGTTGCAATTGCCGTATTTGTTTACTTTGTGGCGAGTACCTACTCTCTGGAAGATCTTGAGCGTGGCCAGTCAATAACACAGACTTCATTGTTGGACCTTTCTCTTCTCCTGGTTGCAATTTTTGGATTCGCACTTATTTCAATCAGCGGAGATTTCGCAAGGAAACTTCCGCAGACGACTCCGGGAGCTAAGGTTTTCTTTCTTACATTTGTTTCAACTTTCTTCCTCCCTCTGATTTCCGGAGTGCTGGGTCTGATGTGGCTGTTTATGGCCGGGGACACCCTGGGTTCATCGTTCTTGAACGAGGTGCTTGCAACGGTTGCAGGCTCAGCTCCGATTTGGGTCTTTGTTGTCTTTGTTGTTGCCATCGGAATCTCGATCGTTCAGTTGATCTCAGCCTCGCTCTACTCTCTGTCGGGTTCGATGATCGGTCTGATTAAGATTCCCGATTGGATCTCTCAGCTTGTAATTGTCGTTGCCGTGCTTATGGCAGTTCTAATCCCAAGCTATCTCGTCGCTGTATCAGTGCTGCAGGAGTCAATTACTGAAGTGTTTGTCTTGTCCGGTGTTATTGCAGCGGCTTGGATTGGGATTCTTGTTTCAGATGCTCTCGCTCGAACCCGCGGATATCATGAAGTTTCGCTAACCAGAGAGTATGGATTCTACGGGCGCGTAAACGCCGCTAACACAATCGGTTTTGTTTTGGCTGTGGCGGTGGGTCTTGGTTATCTAAACGGAGGACCGCAGCTATCTTCATGGACTGGATACCTAGGGAACCTAACCCCTGAAATTTTCGAGCTAGCTGGATCCAACATTGGAATTGCCATTGCCTTTGGTTTAGCTGTGCTGTTCCCGGTGGTTTTTGGCATTCCAAGAATAAAAAAACAAGAACAGAATCTTTCCGAGCTTGATCAAAGACGCGAGGAGCTCAAAGAGTTCCTAGACTCTGCTTCGTAGATCGATGACCACCTCACTATTAGAACTCACCAAGCACTTTGAGTCGCTCTGGCCAGTTGCCGGTGCGGAAGAGTGGGATAGACCAGGGCTTACCTGCGGGAATCCGAAACAAATTATTTCCAGAGTACTTCTTGCGGTCGATGTCACGGCAGAGGTCCTTGAAGAGGCCAAGGCCAGAGGCTGCGAGCTCGTAGTTTCTCACCACCCGGTTCTTCTAAGGGGAGTCAACTTTTTGAGCGAGGATCAGCTCAAGGGCGAGCTGGTTGCATTTGCCATCAAGAACTCGATCGCTCTGTACTCGGCACACACCAATGCCGACATTGTGGTTCACGGAGTCTCAGACGTTTTGGCCGCAGCAGTTGGAATAAAAAATTCTGTACCCCTCGTTGCAACTGGGCTGGGGATTGGTCACGGCCGGATTGGGAATCTTGAAAAGGCGCTAAAACTTTCCGAACTGGCGAATAACATTTCCGAAGTTCTTCCCAAAACCTCGGCGCCCGTTAGGGTTGCCGGCCAATTGGATACCTTGATTTCAAAAATTGCGGTGGTCGGGGGAGCGGGAGATAGCTTCATCGAGAATGCCAAACAATCGGGAGCGGATTGCCTGATAACCAGTGATCTTCGACACCACGTTAGTCTTGATGCAGTGAGTGATCCAACAAAACCACTTTGTTTGATTGACATCTCGCACTTTGCAGCCGAGAGTCTTTGGCTTAGTCCAACGGCGGATAGTTTGGCTAAAGAGATTAAAACGGTTGAGTTTTTTGTAAGTGAAGTAATTACCGACCCATGGACCATGACGATTTAGGAATGAACGACCTTGAAGGCTAACCTGCAGGACCAAAAAAGCCTGCTTGAGTTGGCGCAGCTGGATCTTGAGATGGTTAGAAATGCCTCAGAGAAAGCCAAGCTGCTTGCGTCCACGCAGATCGAGTCGGCAACCAAATTGGGACTTGATCTTTCAGACCAACTCATAGACGCCAGAAACCGCGTGGGTGATCTGGAGCTAGAGCTCAAAAGATCCGAAAATGACCTGGAGCTTGTTGAAAGCCGAATTGCTAAAGATAAGGACAGGTTGGCCACAACCACCTCTCCGAAGGATGCCCAGGGTATTGAGCACGAACTCACATCATTGTCAAAGAGAAAAAGCGAACTTGAAGATGCTCAATTGGCAATTCTGGAGATTCTAGATTCTGTTCGCGCTGAGCTTGTTTCAGCAACCCAGACTAAGCAAGACGCCGAGCAGGAGCTCGCCCGACTTCAGCAAGAACTTTCATCCAGCATCGAAGGACTCGATGCCAAACACAGCGAGCTTGTTGCAGATCGTCAGAAGCTCGTGGCGACCCTGGACCCGGAACTTTCAGCGGCTTACCAGCGAAAAGCGGTCAGGGGCTCTTCGGCCGGGAAACTAGTTGGTCGAGAATGTGGTGCTTGCAGGCTTTCAATTACGGCAACAAATCTTGATGAGATCATGGCGCTACCGGCTGATGAGATCGCGGAGTGTCCAAACTGTCAGGCTTATCTGGTTCGTTCATGAAAATAATTATCGAAGCCGACGGTGGATCACGCGGCAACCCGGGTATTTCAGGCGCTGGCGCGGTGCTGATAGATGCAAGCTCTGGCAGTGTACTCAAAGAGATCTCCGAGAGTGTCGGCATCGCCACCAACAACGTCGCGGAATACACAGCTCTTTTCCTGGGCTTGGAGGCAGCTTTCGAACTGGATCCGGAAGCGAGCGTTTTGGTTCGCATGGATTCCAAGCTGGTTGTTGAGCAAATGTCCGGTCGTTGGAAGATCAAGCACCCGGACATGATGACACTCGGAGCAAAAGTCCAAAAGCTTATTGCCGGCAAGGACGTTGAGTTCACCTGGATCCCCAGAGAGCAAAACGGCCTTGCCGACGCTCTTGCCAATAAAGCGATGGACATTTCGCCTCAGCCTGCAGCCGCCGCCGCCGAGTTTAATGTTTCAGAGCCTTCTTCGATAAGGGCACCGAGACCATCAGTTGACGTAGCGACAACACTCATTTTGGTGCGACACGGAAGAACGGCGCTCACAGAGTCAAGAAAGATTTCGGGCGGCACCGGTGAGAACCCAGATCTTTCACCGGCCGGTCAGCAAGACGCTAGAGCCGTCGCCGAAGAGCTGGCTCTGGTTGGAAGTTCAGGAAATTTCGGATATCTGGCGAAACCGGTGACGGTGGTTCACTCACCGGTTACGAGGGCTTTACAAACCGCCCAGGCAATTGGCAATCGACTATCACTGCCACTGGTTGCCGAGGCTGACCTATCGGAGATTGGGTTTGGGGATTGGGACGGGCTCACCAACGAAGAAGTCTTCGCAGGCTTTGAGGAGCAGTACACCGCTTGGAGGGGGTCCTTCGAGGTAGCCCCGCCAAACGGAGAATCGCTAAAAGACTTTGACGCTCGAATCAGAAGGGCATTTGACAAGATTCTAAGTACCTACGAGGGCCAAACGGTTGTTGTTGTGGCACACGTGATGCCGATTCGGGCGCTTTTGCGGATCGCCAACGACTCGTCAATTGCGGGATTTTGGCGCCCGAACTTAGGTCCCGCTTCGATTTCAATTGCGCGTTACTTCGGGCATGACGGTGCTGAGGTTATCTGCATGAACTCAACGGCCCACTTATCTTCTATCTAGCGCGCAACTAGACTGTTTTGGTGGATGGGTCGGCAAGGCGGTCGCGGCAGTTTACTGACGAGGAACGTCCGGGCTCCAAAGAGCAAAATGGTGGGTAACGCCCACCCGGGGTAACCCGAGAGAAAAGTGCAACAGAAAGCAAACCGCCGAGAAATCGGTAAGGGTGAAACGGTGGTGTAAGAGACCACCAGCGAACTGAGTGATCAGATCGGCTAGGTAAACCTCATTTGGAGCAAGACCAAACAGTGGGCGCTTGAGGGCTGCTCGCTCGAGCTCACGGGTAGGTCGCTCGAGGCATTAGGCAACTAATGCCCTAGATAGATGACCGTCACTTCGAAAGAAGGACAAAACCCGGCGTACCAGCCGGCCCATCCACTCACTCGGGTTTGAGACGCTTCCTTGCCACGAACGCCGCGCCGATTATGCCGGCGTTGTTCTTTGACTCAGCAGGAACAAGTTTTAGCTTGGTCTCAATAAGGGGTAAAAACTCCTCATGCTGTTTGGAGATACCGCCGCCGATAATAACTAAGTCTGGGGAAAGAAGTCGATCCAATTGATTGAAGTACTTGGTCAGTCTTTGAGCCCACTGTTTAAAAGATAGGTTCTCCCTCTCCATAGCGGAGTAGGCGGCCATCGTCTCGTAGTCAATTCCATCGATTTCAAGATGACCGAGCTCAGTATTGGGAATGAGGCGACCATTCAAAAATAAAGCCGATCCGATACCAGTTCCAAGAGTCACCATGAGCACCAATCCTTTACGCTCTTGACCGGCCCCATATTTAATCTCCGCAACTCCCGCGGCGTCGGCGTCATTCAGAAGTATTACTTTTCTACCCAGTATTTTGGAGAACAGCTTTTCGGCCTTTAGTCCAACCCACTCATTTGAAACATTGGCTGCCGAAAGGGTGACACCGTCTTTAATTATCGCTGGGAAGCAAATCCCGATTGGGGTGTCTAGTTCGCCATCCAGCTGCTCGACTAGTTCATTTACTTTCTCACTGACCTGGTCTGGGGTTGCTCCATCGGGAGTGTCAAATCTAATTCGATCGCCGATGAGTGAGCCTTTTTTTGTGTTTACCAGTGCACCTTTGATGCCGGTTCCACCGATATCTATTCCAATTGCTTTGCTCATACCCGTTTTAGTCTAGGGGAGGGTAAGAATTTCAGCGCCACTCTCGGTAACAACAAGGGTGTGTTCGAATTGCGCCGTGATTGATTTATCCTTTGTTGTCACCGTCCAGTTGTCTTTCCATAAGTCCCACTCGTAGGTTCCCAGGGTCAACATTGGCTCAATTGTGAATACCATTCCAACTTCCATGGTGTTTGAGTAGTTTGGAGCGGCATCAAAGTGAGGAATCACAAGACCGGAGTGAAATGCTTCACCGATACCGTGTCCGGTGAAATCTCTAACCACTCCGTAGTTGAATCTCTTTGCAAAAGATTCAATTGTTCTACCGATTACATTTATCGGGCGTCCTGGCATCACAGCGGCTATTGCTCGATCCAATGACTGCCTGGTGCGATCAACCAGCAGCACAACTTCCTCGGCCACATTTCCAATAAGAAAAGTTGAGTTGGTGTCACCGTGGAAGCCATCTTTATAAGCGGTGATATCAACATTCAAGATGTCACCATCTTCGAGCACGGTGTTATCTGGAATTCCGTGACAAATAACTTCATTTAGGGAAGTGCAGCACGACTTGGGGAAACCTCGGTAGCCCAGGGTTGATGGGTAGGCACCCTCCGAAATTATGGACTCGTGGGCGATCCTATCCAGCTCGTCGGTGGTCATACCGGGCTTGGCGTTTTCGCCAACCAAGGCAATTGCTCTCGCGGCAATCTTTCCAGCGGCTCGAATCTTTTCTACCTGTTCGGGGGTTTTGGTGTGCCCACCGAGCCATTCTGCGGGTGCTGGCTTCCCAACATATTCGGGTCGAACTATGTGCTTGGGCACCTCTAGCGTTTTTGAAACTACGCCGGGCGTAAGGAATCCGGTTTTGTTGTCGCGAGGCATACCTATGAGTCTAATTAGCGCCTGCAGTTAGGCTAAACCTAATAGCCATGGAAGGAATTGAATTGTCCGAGAAACCGATGTTTTGGTTCAATATTAGAACCAAGCTGGTCGAGCACGGTTTGAAGAGCTCCTCCTTGGACCGTATCGGGCCCTTCAATTCTGAGGCTGAGGCTAAAAACGCCGAAGCTACGGTTAGGGCTAGGTCTGAGGAGTGGAGGAAACAGGAGGCAGAAGAGGACTAGTCCTCGAAGGAGTGCTCGGTGTCGGGGAATGCACGAGACTGAACCTCACTTCGGTAGGCATCGGCGGCTGCCGTTAGGTCTTTTTTCAAAGCCGCATACTGCTTGACAAATTTTCTGGAGCCAGTGGATAGTCCTGCAAAATCTTGCCAAACCAAGATCTGGCCGTCGGTCTGATTACCCGCTCCAATTCCGATGGTTGGAATCGAGAGAGTCTCAGTGATTGTCTTGGCAACTGTGGCCGGAACCATTTCAAGAACAATGGCGAATACGCCGGCTTCCTCAAGGGCGGTCGCTTCTGCCAAGAGTGAAGCCGCTTGATTACCGCGACCTTGAACCTTAAAGCCGCCTAAAGCGTGCACTGACTGGGGCGTGAAGCCCAGGTGTCCCATCACAGGTATTCCGGCTCCAACTATCGCCTTTATCTGTTCGACTCGATCCTTACCGCCTTCCAGCTTTACCGCTTCAGCTCCGGAGTGCTTCATTAACTTGATGGCATTTTCTACAGCGTGATCCGCACTCACTTCGTATGAACCAAAGGGCATGTCGATAACAACTAATGAATGTTTCGCGGCTTGCGTAACCGCTCTACCAAAACTGATCATTTCCTCCACAGAAATCTGAAGAGTGTTCTCGTGACCCAGCATGGTGTTACCCGCTGAGTCGCCGACCAAAATAACTTCGATGCCGGCCTGGTCAAAAATCTCTGCCGTCAGAAAGTCGTAGCTGGTAAGGCAAGCAAAGGCGGTGCCTGATTGCTTCAGAGCCAGCAGTGTGCTGGTCCGTATTTTCTTGAGCTGGCTAGTCATGATCTCCTAGTTGGGTAAGTAGGTAATTGGCATTCGACGCTCTCTGCCAAATGCGAGCTTAGTGATCCTTGGTCCAATGGCGCCTTGGCGCCTCTTCCACTCAGAGCTTCGGACCATTTTCAGAACACTTTCAACCAGTTCCTTGTCAAACCCGCGCTCAACAATCTCAGAAGCGGATAGCTTTTGCTCGATGTGAAGTTCGAGCAGTCGATCCAGCTGTTCGTAGTCGGGAAGAGAATCTTGATCCAGCTGATTGGGTCGAAGCTCGGCCGAAGGCGGCTTGGTGATTGATGATTCTGGGATCGGGGGAGTTTGACCCAAGGATTCGGCAAGTTTGTTTCTGTATCTGGCCAGTTCCCAGACCAATCCCTTTTCAACATCTTTGACGGGGGCAAATCCACCAACCGAATCTCCATAGATAGTTGAATAGCCAACAGCGAGCTCCGTCTTGTTGCCGGTTGTCAGAACCAGGTGACCGTCTTGGTTTGAGAGACCCATCAAGAAAAGCGCTCGAACCCTCGACTGCAGATTCTCAGCAGCCAGGCCATCAAGAGGTAGCTGACCCATCATGGCCTGGACCACATTCTCAATTGGCTCCTCTGAGTAGTTCAATCCGGTGTTGCTGGCAAGTTCACGTGCATCGGCTAGAGAGTGCTCCGAGGAATACTTACTTGGCATCCCAACACCAAAAACATTTTTTGGAGATAGAGCATCAACAGCAA
>NZ_JBASXC010000031.1:0-4772 GCF_049276775.1 Rhodoluna sp. | reverse complement strand
AGTTTCGATTGGCATCAATCGGAATTCACCAAAAGCTCGAAAGACTACACAACCATTGCCTGATTGCCTCGGAGAATTACTTCACAACAGAAGCCCAGATCCACCGACGCTTCGAGGTGACCTTTATCCCAGAGCTCGCCGTGCTGTTTAACAACCTGGCCGTTGCAACCGGTTGGAAACTAGACAAAAACGTCGAGGCAAAGCTAGTTCTAGAAACTAGGGCCTCCAAGCCCGACTCGATAACCAAGATGCTCGATCGGCTCTGGAGACTTTCCAGTAAAGAAATGCCAACCATCGGCATTGATTTATTTGATAATCCCGCGGGTAATAAAACTGCCGTTGTCTATATCCCCGGAACCCAGAGCTTTGGTTTTGGCGATGGCGACAACCCACTGGATATGGCATCCAACATTCAGGCGATGGGCGGGGCGGGTAGTGCGGCGAGTGAGAAGGCGGTGCTGCTTGCCATCAGGCAAGCAGGCATCAATTCCAGCGACGAGGTTATCCTCGTCGGTCACTCGCAGGGTGGGATGGTAGCGGGCAATATCGCAGCGAACCCTTCAGGGTTTATTGCTGCCGGCCTTATTACTTTCGGTGCGCCGCTGGCTCAGCTAAGAAACCTGAAGGCTCCGGTAATGGCTGTTGAGCATTCCAATGACCCGGTGCCAAATCTTTCGGGCAAGGCCAATCCTTTGAAGAAAAACTGGGTGAGTGTTCAGCGGGTTAGCTCGAAAGCCGAATCAAACGCGGTGCTGTTTTCGCATTCTTTGAAAAGCTATAAAAACACCACTCTGGAAATTGACACTTCTGCTGATGCCGGGATCAAGAATATCAAAACTCAGCTGATGCGAAAACTGGATGGCGCTCGGCCAACGAAGTCTTTAGAGTTTCAGATTTCTAGAGAATCCCGGTGACTTTGAATATTCCCCTTGCGAAGAAAGAGGATATCGAAATGATGATGGAGGCAAGTATTGCCCAGCCCATTGATGCGATTGTTAGACCTTCCGATGTGAAGCCATCGATGGTTAGTAAGTCTTCACCGATCTGAGACGAGAGCCAGGCGACGAAAAGAAGCAGAGCTCCGTTTATCACAAAAGAAATTAGTCCAAAGGTTAGGACGTAAAGCGGGAAAGCAAGAACTTTAACAACCGGAGCAATGATTGCGTGCACCAGTCCAAAAATGGTGCCAATTAGAAGGAATGATCCAATGGTTTGCCAAACACCATCTCCCCCGTATGGGGTCAAGGTAATGGCTGGAATCAGTAAAGTCGCGACCCAGAGGGCGCCGGCGTTGATGATGGTGGAGATAGCGAATCTAATCACCTCTCTATTGAACCAGCATTCAGGCTAAATTAGGGGGGTGACCTCTCAGGCGGGCCGTGTGCCGCAAGTTCAAATGCTCTCCCCGGAGGGCATTTTTGAAGTGCCGGCCGAATACGCCGAGTATGGCAAATACATCGAGCGACTAAACCTCGACGATTTTCTAAAGTTTTATCGTGACATGGCGCGAATCCGCAGATTCGACAACGAGTGCACCGCACTCCAGCGCCAGGGTCAGATGGGCCTGTGGGTTCCGGCCATCGGCCAAGAAGGAGCCCAGATTGGCTCCGGCTACGGAGTTGGTCCCAACGATCACATGTTCCCCAGCTACCGCGAGCACGGTGTAGCGATCACCCACGGCATCGATTTGATGTCGATCATCAAAATCATGCGCGGTGTGAATCATGGGGGTTGGGATCCGGAGGAAACCAGGTTCCACCTATATGCCATTGTGCTTGGAACCCAGGTGCTTCACGCAACCGGTTACGCAATGGGCGTGGCTTTCGACGGTCAAGTTGGAACCGGAAACCCAGATGTTGATCAGGCGGTCATCACTTACTTCGGCGATGGCGCCACCGCCGAGGGTGATGTCAGCGAAGCACTGCTGTTTGCGGCGACCACAAAGGCACCGCTTGTCTTCTTCTGCCAGAACAACCAGTGGGCAATTAGCTCCCCGGTTTCTACTCAGACGGTGGTACCCCTATATCTTCGAGGCGAAGGCTTCGGCGTTCCCGGAATTCAGGTTGATGGCAACGATGTCTTAGCTTGCTACGCGGTGACCGCAAAGCACATGGACGATGCCAGAAATGGCCTCGGACCTTCTTTGATTGAAGCGCTGACCTATCGAGTTGGCGCACACACCACAAGCGATGACCCAACTAAATACCGCCCAGCCGAAGAGCTCGAGTACTGGAAGGCCAGAGATCCACTAACCAGGTTTGAGAAGTTCCTTCGTCGTCAAGGGGTAGGCGACGATTTCTTCGATGAGGTCGCCAAAGCCGGCGACGAGCTAGCCGAGCAGATCAGGGCCGAGACCTTTGCGATGCCTAATCCCCCACTTGAGAACATCTTCAAGCACGTTTACTCAGACCCCCACCCGCTGGTAGCCGAGCAACAAGCCTGGCTCGAGGGCTACGAGGCTTCTTTCGAAGAAGGTGAGCCTTCTTGAGTAATTCTGTAGAGATGCCAATCGCCAAGGCGATAAACGCCGGCATCCAAAGAGCGATGTCGAAAAACGACAAGGTTTTGGTTTTCGGGGAAGACGTTGCCGAACTCGGAGGCGTATACCGCGTCACCGAGGGATTGCTTAATGAGTTTGGAAGCAAGAGAGTTTTTAATTCACCGATTGCCGAGTCCGGAATTGTTGGAACCGCAATCGGCCTTGCGATGCGCGGCTATCGAAGCGTCGCCGAGATGCAATTCGACGGTTTTGTTTATCCGGCCTTTGACCAAATTGTTTCGCAGCTTGCGAAACTAACCAATCGCTCCGAAGGACACCTTTCGATGCCGGTGGTAATTCGCATCCCCTACGGCGGTGGCATTGGAGCAGTTGAGCATCACTCCGAATCCCCGGAAGCATACTTCGCCCACACCCCGGGACTTCGGGTCATTAGCCCATCGAACTCAAACGATGCTTACTGGATGATCCAGCAGGCAATCGAATCAAACGATCCGGTCATCTTCTTTGAACCAAAAAGGCGCTACTGGCAAAAAGGAATGGTTAACCTAGACACTCCACCAATGGGAATGCACAACGCCAGGGTACTTCGCGAGGGAACTCAAGTCACACTAGTTAGCTACGGACCGATGATTCCAACAGCACTTCAGGCAGCTGATGTTGCGGCAAGTGAAGGAATAAGCATTGAGGTCATCGACCTTCGATCGATGTCGCCAATTGATTTTTCAACCATCATCAACTCGGTGAAAAAAACCGGAAGGGTAGTGATTGCCTCGGAAGCCTCAACCTCCTTCTCGGTGGCGGCGGAAGTTGCAGCCAAGGTGGCGGAACTGGCGTTTTATCACCTGGAAGCACCGGTTTTACGGGTTGGAAGTTTTGATGTTCCGTATCCTCCTGCCAAACTTGAAGAACTGTTCTTACCCAATGCGGATCGGATACTCGAAGCCGTAGACCGTTCACTTAGCTACTAAGAAAGGGCAAGGTAAATGTCACTCGCACAATTCAACTTGCCCGATGTTGGCGAAGGTCTAACCGAGGCTGAGATTGTTTCTTGGAAGGTCTCTCCCGGCGATAGCGTTTCTGTTAACCAGGTGATTTGTGAGATTGAAACAGCCAAATCAATTGTTGAACTTCCCTGCCCTTTTTCCGGTGTGGTTGAAGAACTACTTGCCCAAGAGGGTGACACCGTTGAGGTCGGTAAGCCAATCATCTCGGTTCAGGCAGAGGGAAACATTCTGGCTGCCGGTCCAACCACCAGTTCAATTGCGATAATTCCTGAATCTTCCAGCACCCATCAGGCAGTGGCCGATGCTGCAGCTTCGGTTGCTTCAGATGAGAACAAACCAAATCTTGTTGGCTACGGTTCATCCGCGCACGGCGGAACCAGAAGAAGAAAAGCCGCTGGCATTAATTCACCCGCGGTGGTTCCATCCGCAACTTCTTCAATGCCAGTTGTCTCCCCCGTTGTTCCGTCTTCGGCAGCAGCAGATTCAGTAGTCGACGTCATCGCTAAGCCGCCGATTAGAAAACTTGCTAAAGATCTAAACGTTGATCTTTCGAAGGTCCAGGCAACCGGACTTGCCGGGGAAATTACACGCGAGGATGTTGTGAACGCGGCCTCCCAGGCTTCGGTGTTTAGAAACCTAACAACACCTGCTCAAAAGACCGAGCGCGAGGAGAGAATTCCAGTTAAGGGAGTAAGGAAAGCAATTGCTACAGCAATGGTGCAGTCGGCTTTCACCGCTCCCCACGTTTCAATCTTTGTTGACGTTGATGCAACCAGAACAATGGAATACGTCAAGCGCTTGAAGGCCTCAACTGATTTTGCAGGGGTCAAGGTAACACCACTTCTTTTGATGGCCAAAGCGATGATCTGGGCGGTAAGAAGAAACCCAACCGTTAACTCAACCTGGACCGACAAAGAAATCATTGTTCACAACTACGTTAACTTCGGTGTTGCCGCTGCGACACCTCGGGGATTGATTGTTCCAAACATCAAAGACGCTGACCGGATGAGCATGTTCGAGCTGGCTCAGGCAATCGAAGAACTTGCCGCAACTGCCAGAGAAGGCAAAACAACGCCTGAGCAGATGAAGGATGGAACCATAACCATCACCAACATCGGAGTCTTTGGTGTTGACACCGGAACACCGATTCTGAACCCCGGCCAGGTTGCCATCGTTGCCCTTGGTTCAATCAGGCCAAAGCCGTGGGTTGTGAACAACGAGATCGTTATTCGCCAGGTCACAACAATCGGTGCCACCTTCGACCACCG
>NZ_JBASXC010000030.1:0-10071 GCF_049276775.1 Rhodoluna sp. | reverse complement strand
TTGAATGGGGACAACATTTCGGATGACTGATTTTTTACAGTTGGCTGGAATTCGCTTAGGCGTCACGGCCTCCTCGCAAGAGGAGGCCGTGCGTCTTTGCGGCGAAACACTTCACACCCTCGGGGCTGTGGAGGAACCATATCTTGCCGCCATGTGGGAAAGAGAGAACATAATCTCCTCTTACATGGGTGAGCAGGTGGCATTACCCCACGGTACCGACGCAGCAAGGCAGTATGTGAACTTCACCCAAGTCGTGCTGGTTCGCTTTGAGAAAGAGGTTTCGTGGGACGGCGAGCTAGTCAAGTTGTGCATCGGCATTGCTGCCAAGGGGGACGAGCACGGAGAGTTGCTTGGGAACCTAGCGGACAAGCTCTTGGACGAGGCTTCCTACAAGACGATGATGGAATCCAACTCTCCACAAGAATTACTCGAACTAATCAATTCATAGAAAGGCAACAAAACACGTGAAGGCAGCAATTTACCGGGGACCGCAGGATCTAAAGGTTGAGCAAGTTCCAGAACCAGAGGCTGGACCGGGTGAGGTAAAACTGCGCATTCACGCGTGCGCCACTTGCGGCACCGATGCCAAGATTTTTAACCACGGACATCCCAGACTCGAACCTCCTCAGATCATCGGACACGAAATAGCCGGCGAAGTTGTTTCGGTCGGCGATTCAGTGACCTCTGTAAAGGTAGGCGACCGAGTCCAGGTCATCGCCGCAATTCCATGTGGAACTTGCTGGGCCTGTCTTGATGACAAGATGACAATTTGCCCGAACCAACTTTCTATGGGGTATCAGTTCCCCGGTGGCTTTGCCGAATACATGATTGTTCCAAACGAAGTGGTTCGAGTAGACGGCATGAACCTAATTCCCGAAGGTGTCTCCTACGAAGAAGCATCGGTTGTTGAGCCGCTGGCCTGTGTTCTAAATGCCCAAGAGCTTGTTCGAGTGGGCGAAGGCGACGAGGTACTGGTGATGGGAGCTGGACCGATTGGTTGTCTCCACGTAAGACTTGCCAGAGCACTGGGCGCAAAAAAAGTTTTCTTAGCTGACATCAACGGCGGGAGGTTGAAACTTTCTGCGGATGTTGTGAAGCCGGATCGCGCCATAGATATGTCAAACGAAGACTTGGCCGAGATTATCAAAAAAGAAACCGACGGCAAGGGTCCTTCGGTGATCATCACTGCCGCCCCTTCCGGTCAAGCCCAAGAGCAAGCCATAGACATGGCAAGACCGGGAGGAAGAATCAGCTTCTTCGGGGGTCTTCCAAAAGACAAGCCAATGATCCAAGCGGACTCAAACCTCGTGCACTACAAAGAGCTCATGCTGATGGGAGCCAATGGCTCATCACCTTCGCACAACCGTCAGGCGCTAGCCCTGATTGCCTCCGGCAAGGTCAAGGTGGCCGACCTAATAACCACCCGGGTTTCACTGGATGATGTTCAAATGGGCATCGAGGCCGTGCTTTCAGGCGAAGCCATCAAAGTAGTGGTGCTTCCGAGCAAGTAAACTTAGAGGCATGTCAAGGCCTCTAAATCCAGCATCTTTACCTGCGATTGAGAAGGCCCTCAAGCTTTTCAAGGTCTCGTCTTTTATTACCGGCGGATTCCTACTTCTTCTTATGCTCACCTGGGGCCTTCGGCGCCTTGAAAACGTCACCTTTGGAGCCACGGTCGGATACGACCTCTGGGCCTTTGGCCCAAATGGGCTCATCACCCTAGAGCCCTACATCAACGAGGGTCAGGGTCTTCCGGACACCGGGCTGAACCTGACGGTTGCCATTTTGGTAATTCACGGGTGGCTATACGTTTTGTATCTGTTCGCCGATTTCAGAATGTGGACGTTAATGCGCTGGAGCTTCCTAAGGTTTCTAATCATTGCCTCCGGCGGAATTGTTCCTTTCCTTTCTTTCTTTACCGAGCGTCACTACGCCAAAATTGCAGAAGAGCAAATGCGCGAAGTGGGTTGGGAAGCTAAAAATTAATCGTCCGGTATTGGTAGTCGACTTCGGTGCGCAGTATGCGCAACTGATCGCTCGCCGAGTGCGTGAAGCCGGTGTCTACTCCGAAATTGTTCACCACAACGTCACCGCGGCGGATATAAAAGCCAAGGACCCGCTGGCGATTATTTTATCCGGTGGACCCTCGAGTGTTTACGAGCCAGGATCTCCTCAGTTTGATAAAAAAATCCTGGAACTTGGAATTCCAATTCTTGGAATCTGCTACGGCTTTCAAACACTCGCCAATCTGCTAGGTGGACAGGTTGATAAAACCGGAAAGCGTGAATACGGCAAAACCGACTTAAGAGTGACCGCAGCCGGTGAAATTTTGGCCGGTCAACCGGATTCCCAAACCTGCTGGATGAGCCATGGTGATCAGGTGGTAAAGGCCCCCGATGGATTTGAAGTTTTGGCCTCCACAGAAACAACTCCGGTTGCAGCCTTTGCTTCGAAAGAAAAAAAGATCTACGGAGTTCAGTGGCACCCGGAAGTTAAGCACTCTCAGTTTGGTCAAAACGTTTTGGAAAACTTCCTTCACAACGCTGCCGGCATACCAGCAGACTGGAACTCCGGAAACGTTATCGCCGAGCAGGTCGAAAAAATCAAAAAACAAGTTGGCACAGATCGCGTTATCTGCGGTCTGTCAGGTGGTGTTGACTCAGCGGTGGCTGCAGCCCTGGTCCATAAGGCAGTCGGGGACCAACTGGTGGCGGTGTTTGTGGACCACGGCCTTCTTCGCGAAGGCGAAGCCGAGCAGGTGCAGCGCGATTACGTTGCGGCAACTGGTATTCGCCTGGTCACGGTAAACGCCGAGGAGAAGTTCCTATCCGCTTTGGCCGGGGTATCGGATCCCGAGACTAAGCGGAAGATCATCGGCCGAGAATTCATTAGAACTTTTGAACAGGCCCAGGCCGAACTAATTGCCGAGGCCAAAGCTGATAACCGACCGATCAAGTTCCTGGTTCAGGGAACTTTATACCCGGACGTCGTGGAATCAGGAGGCGGCGTAACCGCAGGCATCAAATCCCACCACAACGTCGGAGGATTACCCGAAGACCTACAGTTTGAACTTGTCGAGCCACTCAGAACACTTTTTAAGGACGAGGTTCGCGCAATCGGGAAAGAACTCGGTCTTCCAGAGGAAATAGTTCAGCGTCAGCCTTTCCCGGGTCCCGGTCTTGGAATTCGAATTGTTGGCGAGGTGAACAAGGAGCGCCTCGACTTACTGCGCAAGGCAGATGCCATAGTTAGGTTTGAGCTTTCAGCCGCCGGCCTCGATGGAGAAATTTGGCAGTGTCCGGTAGTGCTGCTGGCCGATGTTCGCTCAGTGGGTGTTCAAGGAGACGGAAGAAGCTACGGTCACCCAATTGTTCTGCGTCCGGTATCAAGTGAAGATGCCATGACCGCGGACTGGACCAGGCTTGATTATGAATTGCTTGCGAAGATTTCAAACCGCATCACCAACGAAGTTGAAGGTGTCAACCGGGTGGTGCTCGATGTGACCTCAAAGCCACCGGGCACCATCGAATGGGAGTAGCGTCGTGGCGCCACTAGTTCTAGGTCATCGCGGAGCTTGCGGCTACCGCCCTGAAAATACCCTGGAGGCTTTTGAGCTTGCAATTTTGCAAGGGGCCGACGGTGTTGAGTGCGACCTAGTTCCAACCCGTGACGGTGAACTAATCCTTCGGCACGAGAACTGGCTAAACGGAACAACGGACATCGAGCTGCACCCCGAGTTCGCCGATCGAGAAAGAGCCGGTTATTCCGATGGAATTACCGAGAACGGCTTCTTCAGTGAAGACTTTGATTACGCGGAGCTTGATTCGATAAGGGCCAGGGAGCGTCTTCCAGAAATTAGGCCCGGAAGTGCAAAATTTGATGGCCAGTTCAAGATTCCAATCATCGATCAGCTGCTGGCCGCCCCATTTATGGATGGAAAGACCTTAATTATTGAGGTCAAGCACGGCATGCACTTCACCCGAAGAGGCATGGATATCGCAGGGATTCTGGCCCGAAAGCTTGATGAGTCGAGCTGGAAAGAGCGCGGTATCGAGCTCGTAATCGAAAGCTTTGATTACGAGATGATGCAGCTTTTGCAAAAAGCTTGCGGGTCGGATAAAAAATACGTCTTTTTGACCGAGCAGGCGCGACTCCCAGATAACGAGACCAAATTGAATAAGTCGTATCTCGAAAAAATTGCCGGCGATTTTGACGGAGTCAGCTTGGATCTTCCGCTACTTCTTGATCTGGACGATGATGGCACCCACACCATCCCAAACGGTTCAATTCAGCTCGCCCACGAACTGGGTATTGAAATTTACGGCTGGACCCTAAAGGCCGAAGATGCCACCGGAAGCGTCGACGAGTATTTTGCTAAGGTGGCGGCTTCAGGTCTCGACGGAATCTTCGTCGATCAGCCCGATTTGCTACGCAGCATTGTCGATGGCACCACCTAAGCTTTAGCGAGTTATGAATCAGAATCTCCTCGAAGGACTAAACCCGCAGCAAGTTGCCGCGGTGACTCATCGAGGTCCCGGGCTTTTGATTGTTGCCGGAGCAGGTTCCGGAAAGACTAAAGTTCTAACCCACCGCATCGCCCACCTACTCGACAATAAAGAGGCCTGGCCTTCCCAGATTCTTGCAATCACCTTCACCAATAAAGCGGCCAGTGAAATGCGAGAGCGTGTGCACTCGCTACTTGGAAACGTTGCAGATGGAATGTGGATCAAGACCTTTCATTCGGCTTGCCTTCAGATTCTTCGACGCGAGGCAGGCCTTTTGGGCCACGACGCAAACTTCACCGTCTATGACACCGGAGACACCAGGGCCCTGATTAAGCGCTTGATTCGTGAATCCGGTAGCGACATCGAGGGGCTAAAGCCCCAGAGCGTCGCAGCGAGAATCTCTAATGCCAAAAATGAACTCAAGGATTCGCAGGACTTTTATTCGATGATCGACTCGACTAATCCAAAGGACCGAGCCATCGCCGAGATCTTTACCCGCTACGCTAACGAGCTTCGCAAAAACAATGCTTTTGACTTTGACGATTTGATTGCCGAGACCGTCTACCTATTTAGGTCTTTTCCAAACATCGCGGCTCAGTACCAGAAGCGTTTCCGTCACATCTTGGTCGATGAGTACCAGGACACTAACCACGCTCAGTACTCGCTAATTCGGGAGCTAACCAAGCCGATAGCCGAAGCCCATAACGAACCCGACCCCAGAACTGGCGAGCTTGCCGGCCCCTCAGCCATAACGGTGGTTGGCGACTCAGATCAGTCGATCTATGCCTTCAGGGGCGCAGATATGCGCAACATTGCTGAGTTTGCCAAGGACTTCCCCGGCTCGGAGACCATTTTGCTCGAGCAGAACTATCGCTCGACCCAGAACATCCTCTCGGCAGCAAATGCCGTGATTTCGAAAAACTTCGACCGACCGGAGAAAAACCTCTGGACCGATGCCGGCGACGGAGAAAAGATCATCTCCTTTACCGGCCTCGACGAAAGAGCCGAGGCCGCCTACGTGGTCGACCAGATTGCCGAGCTGCATGACATCTCGGTCGCCTACCGCGATATTGCAATTTTGTATCGAACCAACGCCCTCTCTCCGTCTTTGGAAGCGGAGCTGAAAAGCCAGCGCATTCCCTACCAGGTCATCGGAGGACTGAAGTTCTACGAGCGCAAAGAAATCAAGGATGCGCTTGCCTACCTAACATCTATTGCTAACCCGAGAGACGATGAGGCAATCAGACGCATCTTGAACGAGCCCTCGCGCGGCATCGGAGAAAAAACCGAATTGAAAATTGCAGAGCTTGCAAGACGGGAAGAAATTTCCTTCCGCCAGGCAATCGGTCGAACCGATGCGCTGGGACTAGGACCGAAGCTCACAAATGCGCTGACCTCATTCTCTAAGTTGCTAAACGACTTAGACGCCATGACAGTGGAGTCAAAAATCGCCGAGGTGCTGTCGGCAGCTCTAAATCTCTCCGGTTATCGCGGAGCTCTTGAAGACAGTCGCGACCCGCAGGATGAAGCGAGGGTAGATAACCTAGATGCGCTCATCGGGCAGGTCTTTGAATACCAGAGGCAAAACCCGGATGCCACCATCGCTGAGTACCTGGCGGACATCACACTGGCAGCAGCTGCCGATGAAATCGATGATGACTCGGGCAGTGTTTCTTTGATGACCCTTCACACCGCGAAGGGTTTGGAGGATGACGTGATATTTCTGGTTGGTCTCGAGCAGGGGACCCTGCCGCATGTTCGAAGCTTCGATGAGCCCGGCGGGGTCTCGGAGGAAAGAAGACTTCTTTATGTGGGCATGACGAGGGCGCGCGGAAGACTGTATTTGACTTCGGCGCTGCAGCGGACTCTGTTTGGCTCAACCACGGCCTTTTTACCCTCCAGCTTCTTGGGCGACATCCCACCTGAGCTGCTTCAGACCGAGGGTGCCGAGCGGGCATCGAGTGGCTTTATTGCCGGGGGCTTTAGGGGAATGGGCTCATCCACCCCAACTCCATCTTTGAAGCCCAAGACCCAGATAGCTGGTGCCATAAGAGAAGTGAGGGACAACAGCTCCTTGCAGCTGGAGGTCGGCGATCGCATAAATCACTCCGACTATGGGCCGGGCACCGTTGCATCAACCAGAGGTGAAGGTCCCAAGCAGGTTGCTGAGGTCCAGTTCGATAACGGAGCAACCAAGCAGCTGGTGGTCAAAATAGCCCCCATCGAAAAGCTCTAAACTTGAGTGCCAGGGGCCATAAGGCCAATAGTTCTATTTCTGAGACGGGTTAACAGTTGGATTTATTTGAGTATCAAGCACGCGATCTTTTCGAAAAATATCAGGTTCCAGTCCTTCAGGGACTCATCGCAGACACCCCGGAGCAAGCCGAGGCGGCAGCTGCCAAGATCGGTGGAACCGTCGTTGTTAAGGCCCAGGTAAAAGTCGGTGGCCGAGGAAAAGCCGGAGGCGTGAAGGTTGCCCACTCACCCGAAGAAGCCAAAGCTGCGGCCGAAAAGATTCTTGGACTAGACATAAAAGGTCACATCGTTAAGCGTGTGATGATCGCCGAAGGCGCCAAGATCGCCAAGGAGTTTTACTTCTCCGTACTACTCGATAGATCAAACCGAACTTTTCTTTCCCTTTGCTCGGTCGAGGGTGGAATGGACATTGAGCAACTAGCCGAGGAGCGCCCTGAGGCGCTCGCCAAAATTGCCATTGACGCAGTCAAGGGAATTGATTTGGCAAAGGCTCTCGAAATTGCCAAAGCCGGAGGCTTTGATGACGGACTAGCCGCCAAGGTGGCACCGATATTTGTAAAGCTATATGACGTATTCAAAAAAGAAGACACCACACTGGTTGAAGTAAACCCGCTCGTTCTTACCGAAGACGGATTGATTTTGGCTCTCGATGGCAAGGTGTCTTTGGATGACAACGCTGAGTTCCGTCACGAGCGCGAGGAGATGGAGAGAGATACGCTCGACCCACTGGAGGCCAAAGCCAAGGCCATGGATTTGAACTACGTCAAGCTAGACGGTGAAGTTGGAATCATCGGTAATGGTGCAGGTCTTGTTATGTCCACCCTCGACGTTGTTGCCTACGCGGGTGAGCGCCACGGGGGAGTAAAGCCGGCTAACTTCCTGGATATCGGAGGCGGAGCCTCCGCTGAGGTTATGGCCGCAGGTCTCGATGTTATTTTGAATGACCCGCAGGTGAAGTCAGTTTTTGTGAACGTCTTCGGGGGAATCACCGCCTGCGACGCGGTTGCCAACGGAATCGTTGGGGCTCTGGAAAAACTGGGTTCTTCAGCTACCAAGCCACTGGTTGTTCGCTTAGATGGCAACAACGTCGTTGAGGGAAGAAAGATTTTGGCGGATGCGAACCACCCGCTTGTAACAGTTGTTGAGACCATGGACTCGGCTGCCGATAAAGCAGCCGAGCTAGCAAGCAAGTAGGGAAGCATCAGATGGCAATTTTTCTAGACCAGAATTCAAAAATCATCGTCCAGGGTATGACTGGATCAGAGGGAATGAAGCACACCCAAAGAATGCTTAAGGGTGGATCAAACATCGTAGGTGGAGTAAACCCTCGTAAGGCTGGCGAAACAGTAGAGGTTGACGGTAAGTCTCTTCCGGTTTTTGGAACGGTAGCCGACGCGATGAAGGAAACCGGTGCCAACGTCACCGTTATTTTTGTTCCACCCGCCTTTGCTAAGACCGCGATGATCGAGGCAATCGATGCAGAGATCGGTCTAGCTGTTGCAATCACCGAGGGTATTCCAGTTCACGACTCAGCGGAGGCTTGGGCCTACAACGTTTCGAAGGGCCTAAAGACCCGAATCATCGGACCCAACTGCCCGGGCATCATCAGCCCTGGAAAATCAAACGCCGGAATCACACCGAGTGATATCACAGGAACAGGACCAATTGGACTTGTTTCAAAGTCGGGAACTCTGACCTACCAGATGATGTTCGAGCTAAGAGACATCGGAATGTCAACAGCAATCGGTATCGGTGGAGACCCGGTGATTGGAACAACACACATCGATGCACTCAAGGCTTTCCAGGAAGACCCGGAGACCAAAGCAATCGTTTTGATTGGTGAAATTGGCGGCGACTCGGAAGAAAAGGCAGCCGCTTACATCAAGGACCACGTCACCAAGCCAGTGGTTGCCTACGTCGCCGGATTCACTGCCCCCGAGGGTAAGACCATGGGTCACGCGGGAGCAATCGTGTCTGGTTCCGCCGGAACCGCCCAGGCCAAGAAAGAGGCCTTTGAGGCGGTTGGCGTCAAGGTTGGCAAGACCCCGAGCGAGACCGCAGCACTCATGCGCGAGGTAATAAGTTCTCTGTAAAAATCAAGAAGACTTAGAGCTGTGAACAGAAGACAAACCTTTTTCATCGCAAGCTTAGAAGCTGCGATTTTGGTTGCCATTGGACTTGGAGTTCTGCTCGCCCCGCTAACCATCGTTTGGATTATTGAAAATGATCCAAACGTTAACTGGACCGTAGCCTTTAGAGCAGCCTCTGATTTTTGGTTACTTTCTCACGGCACCAGGCTTGTGGTGCCAGCCGGCGAAATCTTAGGTGTAGCGGTTCCCTTCTTTGTAATTTCACTTATCCCCCTAGGCATGACAATCTGGTTTGCACGTCTTTATTACAACGCCGGAAAAAGATTTCTGGTCGCAACCGCCCTATGGCCGGGTTGGCTCGGCGGAGTTATGGTCTTTGGTGCAGCGTCTCTTGCAATCAGCACTCTGGCTTTTGACGAGGCAATTTATCCGGTCACCTGGCAGGGTGTTATATTTCCGACCGTTTTATTCTTTGTTTTTCAGTTTCTAGGTTCGGTTTTTGGAAGACCCGATATTTTATTTGACGGCGACGTATTGGACCAGGCCCCAGAGCGCGACCGCATCAGAAGAGCGCTGAACGATGTGAGGCTAAAGATGCACTGGAGCATCAGATCTCTGATCTCTCCAGCCCTTCGTGCCGGCACCGCAATCACCGCAATGCTTCTGATGGTGTCCTCATTCACGGTGGCAGTTTTGATTGGGTTGAACTGGATTGATATCACGAGGCTCTACGAGAGCGTCCAAGTGAGTGTGCTGGGAGCGATTGTTCTGACCGCGGGTCAGCTGGCTATTTTGCCGAACATCGTTATTTATGGAGCCGCCTGGTTCACTGGAGTTGGTTTCTCAATCGGTACCGGGTCACTTATTTCGCCTCTGGGTTCGCAAGTGGGACCGCTTCCAGCGGTTCCTATTTTTGGAGCCCTGCCGGTTGGCAAGCTTGATTTTGGAATGGTTGCCATCGTTGTTGTATTACTGGCGGCCTTTATCGCAACCTTGATGATCAGAAGATCAGCCGATGAGATCAGGTTTGAGTTTGCAACAGCCTGGAGCGCCGCCATTTCACTGGGGTTCTCCATCGCGCTGGTGACCTCGCTGCAGCTAGGTCTGTTGAGCGTATTGGCTTCCGGAGGGGCTGGCCCCGGCAGGCTCTCCGAGGTCGGGGTAAATCCCTTGAACCTGATGCTGGTTAGCTTCGTCGAAGTGTTCGTTGTTGCGACTCT
>NZ_JBASXC010000029.1:0-1643 GCF_049276775.1 Rhodoluna sp. | reverse complement strand
GGTGTAGCCGCCACGGCTATCTCCGCAGTCTTTTTGGCTGGATGTGCACCAGCAGCAGAGAATGCGGACACCGCAGAGCCCGAAGTTACAACCACTGAAGCGTCCGAAATCTCAGGTGACATCACGTTCTCAACTTGGTGGGCCTATGCAGACCAGGCCCTAGTTGACGAGTTCGAGGCACTTTACCCGAACGTTAACGTGACCTTGGAGTTCACTGCAATTGACGGGTACCCAACCAAGCTTCAGGCCCTTGCCTCCAGCGGAGACCTTCCTGATGTGTTCTCGGTTCAGGGGCAGCCTCTGGTGGATCTAGCAAAGGGCGGCCAGCTATACGACCTACAGGAGGACTTGAAGACTCCTGCTTTCGACATGGATGGCACTTGGGGCGACTCATTCGTTCCGAGCCTATTGAGTGGCGCAAACTCTCAGTTGGTTGACATCGCTACTGCGGGAGAGGTCTACGGATTGCCATTCAACGCCATCAGCGTTGCATCGATTTACAACCAAGACATCTTCAACGAGGTAGGAATTCAGCCTCCAACCACTTATGACGAGTTGCTGTCAAACTGCGAGGCTCTAAGCGCAGCAGGCTACATCCCAATGTCGCTAACGGGTGCGGTATGGGGTACCTGGTGGACCGTTCTTGCCTGGGATCAGACCATGAACGGAACAGACAAGGCGAACTTCGACGTTTCAAACCCTGAGTACATCAAGGGCTTGGAGCTAGTTGAAGGCATGGCAAAGGCTAACTGCTGGAGCGAGAGCCAGATCTCAACAGACATCGATGCTGAGACTTCATTGTTCTTGCAGAAGAAGACAGCTCAGTTTGTAAGCGTTCCTGAGAACTTCCTAGCCAAGGTGGCCGAGGACGCAACCTTCGAGCTGGGCACCTACGTGCTTCCAGCCTTGGGTGGAGCTGAGCCGAACCGCATTCTCGGTGGTGGAAATGCCAACGTGCTTGCAGTGAGCGCTGACTCGGACAACAAGGCAGCTGCGGTTGCATTTGCTAAGTTCATCACCTCTGCAGGTGTTCAGGGCAAGTTGGCTGAGACTCTATTCACCATCCCTAGCATCAACCTCGATGTATCGAGCGGCAACGCTTTGATGGGTGCGTTCCTAACAGCAGCTGGAAACGGATTCGTTGACCAGTCAACCTACTTCCCAGCTATGACTGCTGAGGGTGGCACCCTATTCAACACAGAGGTGTTCCCAAAGCTAATCCTCGGGCAGTTGACGGCCAAGGAAGCAGCTGAAGCAACCCGCGACTTCTACACCAAGTAGCGAGTTTCTAATGGGGGGGCTGGGCGGTCTCTAAATGTGGCGGTCGCCCGGCCCCTAACACCAACAAGTATTGGACAATGAGTTGAAATCGAAGAGAAAAAATCTAAGGCGTAAGTCTGTTTGGCTCGGGGTGGCAATGACCGCACCCGCTTTAGCCCTACTAGCAACTTTCATCATTTGGCCAATATTCACTGCAATTGAATACAGCATGACCTCGGCCTCCGGCTATGGGGACATGGATCCAGTCGGCTTTGACAACTACTCCAAAGCCCTGAGCGACGAAAGGCTTTACGCCGCCTTTGCTCGAAACATTGTTTACGCTATAACCGTCGTAGTCTCCTCAGTTTCACTGGGGTTCTTTC
>NZ_JBASXC010000028.1:0-87154 GCF_049276775.1 Rhodoluna sp. | reverse complement strand
TCTTTTCAGGGACCTATTCGCAATTTATGTATACTGGGCCGCATGAGCGAATGGAACTACACGAAATGCAGTAAGCCTTTCGAATCGGAAGCGGATGCGGTTGATTACATGAAATCAAAAGACTTGGCTGGCCTCGTATTAAAAAGAGACATCGGCTATTCGGCGGTATGCCCAACCTATCCTGATGGTTTCTACCCGGATGCCATTTTGATTTCAGAAATTGAGAATTCAAAGGCAGAGCTCGACAAATCCCGTAAGTCACTGCCTGCGACCAACTGTTGCTGACTAACCTTTAGAACTAATCTCCAAGTCCACCAAAAGGTAACAGTGGTTTGCAAAGTCCTCCGCTAATGGCTCCATAGACTTACTGGTATGGCAAAGCCTTCTAAGAACCCGAAGCCACTTGCCCCGAGCCCCGAAGACCCCGCTAGCTACGACGCCTTCGACACTCACTGGCGAGCCATTGGACTTTCGGCGCCGGCTAGGAGAGCCTTAGTTGATGCCAAGCTCTATAAGGTCTCGGACCTTAGAAAACTGACCGAGTCAGAGCTCTCAACTCTCGGGGGATTGAGTAAGTCAGCGGTTGCCCGGCTCAAAGTGATTATGCACGGCAAGAGAATCTCTTTTAGGCCCTGATTCTTTGGGGCCCAGTACAAGCCAGTAAAGTTGAGGTTCTGCCTCTTTATAGGGTGTATTGGTAGCTGTATAAGAGGTATCAAGAGTTTTTGGAGAAGTAATTGGCTAAGACCGTGAAGCTGGGGGTAATCCCAGGAGATGGCATCGGACCTGAGGTCACGATTCACGCCGTTCGCGCCCTGGAGCTTGCAGCTCCAGATGTTACCTTCATAAAGACCGAGTATGACTTTGGCGCTAAGCGCTATAACGCAACCGGTGAGGCACTAACCGAGGCTGATCTAGAGGACCTAGCTAAAGAAGATGTTCTTTTGCTTGGGGCTATTGGAGACCCAAGCGTTCCATCTGGGATTTTGGAGCGAGGATTCTTGCTGAAGCTACGCTTTGGCTTTGATCACTTCGTGAACCTGCGTCCAACAAAGCTCCTTCCGGGTGTTATGTCTCCTTTGGCTAACCCCGGAGAAATCGACTTTGTTGTGGTTCGTGAGGGCACCGAAGGTCTATACCTTGGTCAAGGCGAGGTCACCAACAAAGGAACTGCTGAAGAAACTGCAACCGAGTACTCGATCAACACAGCCTCAGGCGTTGAGCGGATTATTCGCTACGCCTTTGAGTTAGCTTCCACCCGCGCTCGCAAGAAGCTGACCCTGGTTCACAAACACAACGTTTTGGTTAGGGCCGGAAGCCTGTATCAGGACACCGTGAACCGGGTTGCCAAGGAATACCCCGGGGTTTCCCACGATTACCTGCATATTGACGCAGCGACCATATTTATGGTCACCGACCCTGCTCGCTTTGATGTGATTGTGACCGATAATCTATTTGGAGACATCATTACTGACCTGGCCGCCGCCATAAGCGGCGGCATCGGGTTAGCTGCAAGTGGAAACATAAACCCAACGGGGAAGTTCCCATCGATGTTTGAGCCGGTACACGGATCCGCTCCCGATATTGCAGGCCAAAACAAGGCCAACCCAACCGCAGCCATTCAATCGGCTGCAATGCTTGCCCGTCACATCGGGGAAGTCGAAGCTGCTGACCGGCTAGAAGCCGCAATAGCAACTGCACTGGCCAATGGTCAGTCGGGTAAATCAACCACTGAGATTGCTGACGCAATCTTCGAGAATCTTTAGAGGAAAATCATGAGCTTGAGCTTTAAGGTCACCAGGAATCAGAATCCGCTTCCTGATGCCGAGCGCGAGGCGATTATCGCCAACCCGACTTTTGGAACACACTTCACCGACCACCAGGTGGTTGTGGTGTGGGAAAAAGACAAGGGCTGGCACTCGGCTGAAGTGATTCCTTACGGCCCCATTCTGATGGACCCGTCCAACGCCGTGCTGCACTACGGACAGGAAATCTTTGAGGGAATCAAGGGCTACCGCCACGACGACGGATCAATCTGGACCTTTAGACCAAAGATGAACGCCGAGCGCATTCGAAGAAGCGCTAAGCGCATGGCCCTGCCTGAGCTTCCTGAGGAAATCTTCATTGAATCCCTGAAGCAGCTAATTGCGGTTGACGGTGCTTGGGTTCCAAAGCCAGAAAACGAAAAGACTTTGTACTTTAGACCTTTTGAGATAGCTTCCGAGAACTTCCTAGGTGTTCGCGCGGCTCACCGCGCGGAGTACCGGGTTATTGCATCTCCAGTTGGACCCTATTTCACCGGCGGAGTAAAGCCGGTATCGATCTGGATTGCTTTGGACTCAGCTCGCGCCGGTAAGCACGGCACCGGTGAAGCCAAGACCGGTGGCAACTACGCAGCTTCTTTGCTGGCTCAAGACGAGGGCTACTCCAACGGCTGCTCGCAGGTTATGTTCTTGGATGCTGAGAGTGCAACATACATTGAAGAGCTTGGCGGCATGAACCTGTTTTTTGTCTATAAAGACGGTCACGTTGTGACACCGGAACTGGATGGAACAATCCTTCGCGGTATCACTAGGGATTCGATCATTACTTTGTTGACCGATCGGGGCCACGAGGTTCAGCAAAGAAAAGTAACCCTCGATGAGATCCGCAAGGGATTCTCCTCGGGGGAAATCACCGAGATCTTTGCTTGTGGAACTGCTGCAGTTATAACACCGGTTGGATTACTAAAATCTCGCGAAGAAGAAATCGGCTCTGCAGATACTGAGCCTGGGCGACTGACTGTTTCGCTTCGTGAGGAGCTAACCGGCATTCAGTATGGCCGGCTAGAAGATAAGCACGGCTGGATGCACAGGCTCTCCGCGTGAAGGTAGCAAGATTCTCAAATGGTGCTGAACCCAGGTACGGAATAGTCGATGGGCCTGAACTTGTCGTTCTAAAAGGTCACCCGCTGGCGGTTGGCTTTGACACCACAGGGGAGCGTATTCCGCTAAAGGAAGTAAAGCTTTTGGCTCCGACGATTCCATCAAAGGTAATCTGCATCGGTAAAAACTTTGCTGAGCACGCTGCCGAAATTGGGGAAGACATAACTATTGAACCGCTGATCTTCTTCAAGCCCTCGAGCTCGATAATTGGTCACGGAGACGCAATTGTTTTGCCGCCGCAGTCTAGCCAGGTTGAGCTGGAGGCTGAGCTAACCGTGGTGATTGGAAAACTTGCCAAGAATGTTTCTGAGAAAGACGCCCTGGACTATGTCTTTGGATACACCATCGCTAATGATGTGACTGCAAGAGATCTTCAGTTCACAGATGGCCAGTGGGCCAGGTCCAAAGCGTTTGATACCTTTTGCCCACTGGGCCCCTGGATTGAAACCGAGTTTCTACCCGAAGAACAAGTGGTTGAATCGCGCATCAATGGAGAGGTAAAGCAGCACTCCTCGATAACAAAGATGACTCACAACATTCGAACGATCGTTTCTCACACTTCAAAGAACATGACTCTACTGCCCGGGGACATCATCCTGACCGGCTCTCCGGCTGGAATCAGCGTGATTAGCTCGGGAGATTTGGTTGAGTGCGAAGTTGAGGGCATTGGCACTCTTGCAAACACCGTGGCCTAGGTATTTTTTTGGCCTGTGCACAAAGATCGCTTCAGTGTCTCAATCGCCTTCTAGACTTATCTCATAATGACAAGCCAAATCACAGCTCCTTTCTCAACCGCGACCGGTAAAGATGTTCGGGTGCGCTTTTGCCCGAGCCCAACTGGAACTCCGCACGTTGGTTTGGTTCGAACAGCACTTTTTAACTGGGCCTACGCCCGTCACACCGGTGGAACCTTTATCTTCCGTATCGAAGATACCGACCAGGAAAGAGACTCCGAGGAAAGCTACCAGCAGATCATCGAGGCTCTGAATTGGCTGGGGCTGGACTGGGACGAAGGTATTGACGTTGGTGGACCTAACGAACCGTATCGCCAGTCGCAGCGGATGGAAATTTACAAAGAGGCAATAGACAAGCTCAAAGCCGCAGGACACCTATATGAAAGCTTCCTAACCGGAGAAGAAATCGATGCCAGGAACGAAGCTGCTGGGCGAGCTAAACAGATTGGATACGACAATTCAGAGCGTGATTTAGATCAAGCCCAGAAAGATAAGTACTTGGCTGAAGGAAGAACGCCAGCACTTAGGCTTCGGGTGCCGGATTCCGAGATTAGCTTTACCGACCTAGTTCGAGGAGAGATTACCTTTCCGGCCGCTTCTTTTCCAGACTTTGTTGTGGTTCGCCCAAACGGTCAGCCGCTCTACACACTTGTAAACCCAGTCGATGATGCCCTGATGGGAGTAACCCACGTGCTTCGGGGCGAAGACTTACTTTCTTCAACCCCGCGCCAAATCGCGCTCTATAACGCGATGGTTCAAGCTGGAATTACAACCTTTATTCCACAGTTCGGTCACCTGCCTTACGTGATGGGAGAGGGCAATAAGAAGCTTTCAAAGCGTGACCCGGAGAGCAATCTATTTCACCACCGCGACCGCGGCTTTATCCCTGAGGGACTCCTGAACTATCTAGCCCTTCTGGGCTGGGGACTAAGCGCAGATCAGGACATCTTCTCGCTTGAGGAGATGGCCAAGGCGTTTGATGTCAAGGATGTGAACCCAAACCCCGCAAGGTTTGATCTGAAAAAAGCGGACTCGATCAACGCAAGCCACATCAGGACGCTTTCCCTTGAAGATTTCACGAAGCGGCTAATTCCATACCTGCAAAAAGATGCAGTTTTGTCCTCTCCAGTAAAACCTGAGGAGCTTGAGATTCTTACCAAGGCAGCGCCCCTCATTCAAGAACGAATCACCGTGCTCGGGGAAGCAACCGGCATGCTGAGCTTTTTGTTTGTTGATTCTTCCAAGATTGAAATCCAAGACGATGCCAAGAAGGGTCTTCCTGAAAACGCCAAGGAAATCGCAAGGGCATCAATTGCCGCACTGACCGCAGTGGATGATTTCTCTACAGAGACAATTCAAACTTTGCTCAACAAGGTTCTAATTGAAGAGATGGGCGAAAAGCCAAAGAATGCATTCGGACCGCTTCGCACAGCGATCTCGGGCCGGCGAGTTTCACCGCCGCTATTTGAGTCGATGGAAATTCTGGGTAAAGCGCAAACGCTGGCTCGACTAGAGCTGTTTGCCGGTAGCTAGCCGAAGAAGCTAAGATTGGAGGCTGGACCAAGGTCCAGCAAAAAATACCTTGGGGTATGGTGTAATTGGCAACACGGATGATTCTGGTTCATTTGTTCTTGGTTCGAGTCCAGGTACCCCAGCAAGTTAGATTTCTAGGCTGTCGCCATCCAATAGATATGTAAAGCTCCCACCGTTTTCCTCCGTGACCTGTTTCACGCGGGCATTATTTAGATCGTGGCCCCGCTCAGAGAGTAGGGAATTGTGGGTTGCGAAGCTTTTTTCTGGTCTAACCGCTGCAATGAAATCCATTACGTCGCCGATTTTGAGCCAGGGTGCGCTGGTTGGGCAAGCTAAGACCTTGACCTTTTTTTCCGGAGTTGTGTAGCTATCTCCTGGGTAATAAAGAGTGTCGTTGACCATGACCGCGGTGTTTTGAATCAGGGGGATGGATTTGTGAATTATCTGGTGCATATCCCCAAAGAATTCAAAGCTAAAGCCCTCAACTTCGTAGAAATCACCGTGATACACAGTTGTGACCGGAAGTGAGGAAAGTTTGCCTGCCACCTCGCTAGTCCCAAAAATCTTCATGCCTGGGTTATGTGCCAGCAGGCCGGCAGCTTGTGTCTCGAAGCAGTGATCGTCGTGGGCGTGGGTTATTACCAGGGCCACTACATCTTTGGTCGCTGAGACGTCTTCGGTAAAAAAGCCGGGGTCGATGAAAGCCTTTTTACCTAGATGTTCAAGTTCTAGGCAGGCGTGAGAGTGTTTTGTTAGCTTCATGGCTTAAAGTCTAGCTAGTGGTAAAAACCAAGACTTCGACACCGTCTTTCACAACAAGACCGAGCCGATAACTCGGTGCTATTGTTCCAAGAAATGAGCGAGGGGCAAAATTGCCCCAAGGAGAAGTAAGGTTTTGTCTTTGAGACTCGGGGTTGCAGTGAATCCTGTTGCCGGTGGCGGCAGGGGGAACGGTGTTGGCGAAGAGGTCCTAAAACTTCTGGAAGCGACTGGCCACCAGGTCATCAACCTTTCTGCTGAGAGCATGATTTCAGCACGGGATCGAATTGAAAACGCAATTTATCGCGGAGCGATAGATGCCGTCGTTCTTGTTGGTGGCGACGGTATGGCACACCTCGGGGCTAATGTTTGTGCCGGGAAGAACATTCCGATGGCCCTGATTCCCGCCGGAACCGGAAACGATGCGGCCGCAGTATTTGGAATGCCAATAGCTGACACCGGAGCCTGTGTTGAGTTGATCTTAGAAAACCTGTCAACCCATAAGTCAATTGACGCCATAAAGATCACTCACGGAATCAAATCCACCTGGGCCATAGGCTCAGCGTCAGCTGGTTTTGATGCCCTGGCTGCTGCCAGGGCTAATTCAATCAGTTGGCCTAAGGGTCCGATGCGTTATTACGTGGCTATGTTGCTTGAACTTGCCAAGTTCAAGCCAATCAAATATCAGAGCGTAATTGATGGCAATTCACGGGATTTTGAAGCAATGCTGTGCGTGGTTAGTAACACCGGAGTCTTCGGTGGAGGAATGCTAATTGTTCCAGATGCTTCATTAACGGATGGATTGCTAGATGTGATTTTAGTGAAGAAAATGAGCCGGCTGAAGTTTGTTGCCATCTTCCCCAAGGTCTATAAAGGAACCCACGTGACCGATAAAGATGTTGAGATTCTAAGAGCAACAAACATTTCAATTACCGCAAGTGGTATGCCTATCTACTCAGACGGTGAATACGTTGGTCAAGCGCCGTTTTATGCAGAGGTTGTGCCCGGAGCGTTGAAGGTAATTGCCCCCGCCATCAAAGGGGTCTAGTTAGTCATTGGTAGGTGTGGCATAATGGCAAGGTTGCTATACGGCCCCATCGTTTAGCGGCCTAGGACACTGCCCTCTCACGGCAGCGGCGCGGGTTCGAATCCCGCTGGGGTCACAAAATTCGCTCTCGATGACAAAATCTCGGGAGCGAATTTCTCTTTAAGGTTTATTCGTGGACTGGAAGATTTTCGATACTTACGGTCTTTGCTAGCTGTGCTCGGTAGTTTGCCACCAGCATCGAAGAAATCACGATAACAGTCACCGGCACCAAGGCAATCAGGTTCAAGCCGGTAAATAGGAATAGCGCAACAAAGGTTCCAGCGATTGCTCCACCGATTGCTCCCGATAGGTTCATCAGGGAATCGCTGAGGCCCTGAACATTTGTCTTTTGATCAACCGGAACGCTAACTGCTAAGAGTGCCGATCCAGAAACTGTTGCGGCTGACCAGCCGAGCCCGAGAAGAAACAGGCCAAAGGTGACCAAGTGCTGCTCCTCGGAGCCCAGGCCTGCGATAAGCAGTGCTGCTACAAAAATAAGCTGGCCGGTCAATACGGTTTTGACCGGGCCTATTTTGTCGCTCAGGATTCCAAACAGCGGGGCAAAGGCATACATGCCCAAGATGTGTAGCGAGATAACAAAGCCCACCACTGTCAAAGAGCCTCCGTGGCTTGTGACGTGAACCGGAGTCATACTCATGACAGAAACCATGACCATGTGGGATAGAGAGATGGTGATCATCGCGTAGGCGGCAACCGGGTACTTTTTGAGGGTCGAAAAAGCGCTTGCCAGCGAGACTTTGGGCTTGGTCTGAAGGCTATCGGCTGCAATTTGCTTGGCAACCAATAATGGGTCGGGCCTTAGGCCAAACCAAAACACTGTCGTTGCCATCACCTGGGCTGCGATTGTGAAAACGAAAGGCCCGGTAAGTTCTGGGAGACCAAGGAATCTTCCGACTATTTCACCCGGGCCAAAAAGATTCGGTCCGGTGACTGCTCCGATTGTGGTCGCCCAAACAACAAGAGACAGATCCTTGCCAACTTTTTTACCGGTTGGAATATCGGTTGCCGCAAACCGAGCCTGCAGTCCGGCTGCTGAACCGGCACCCAGGAGAAAAAGAGAAACAAGAAGCAGTGGAAAAAATCTAATTTCGGCAGCAACTATCACAAGGGTTGCACCCGAGATGGCAAGCGATGCTCCGAGAGCAAGAGCTATTCTTCTGCCTCTTGCGAATGCGAGCCTAGCAAGCGGTATAGCCCATACTGCTGCTCCGAGAGTGGAAAATGTGGCAGCAGCACCGGACCACGCAACGGTTCCAGACAGGTCTGCTGCTAAGAGTGCTCCAATAGAGAGTGTTGATCCGAGGCCGAAGCCTCCAAGTATTTGGCCCAGGGCTAGGGTTCTAACCGTTCTTTTCTGCAGGAATTCAAGGCCTAAATCATTCACCTGCCCAATCTACTCCTTGATTGGTAAACTATAGATTCAGCAAATTTGAGGTGTCAAAAAAGCTAATGTCGACAAAATCTAAGCCACTAACACTGGCTGAAAAACTCTGGGCCAGCCACTTGGTAGCCGAGGGTAAAGACGGCGCACCCGACCTTTTGTACATTGATCTTCACCTAGTTCACGAGGTAACCAGCCCTCAGGCCTTCGATGGTCTTCGCCTCGCTGGTCGTAAAGTTCGTCGGCCGGATCTAACTATCGCTACCGAAGATCACAACACTCCGACCATCAACATCGATAAGCCAATTGCTGACCTAACCTCAAGAACCCAGATCGAGGCACTGCGTAAAAACGCTGCCGAGTTTGGTATTCGACTTCATTCACTGGGAGACAAAAACCAGGGCATTGTTCACGTGGTTGGTCCACAGCTTGGTCTCACCATGCCTGGCATCACTGTGGTGTGTGGCGATTCACACACCTCGACCCACGGAGCCTTCGGGGCCCTGGCAATGGGCATTGGAACCAGTGAAGTTGAGCACGTGCTTGCAACCCAGACCCTGCCGCTGAAATCTTTCAAGACCATGGCCATAAACGTTGAGGGAACGCTGCGCCCGGGGGTCACCGCCAAGGACATCATCTTGGCCGTAATCGCCAAGATCTCAACCGGCGGAGGCCAGGGCTATGTTTTGGAATACCGCGGAAGCGCTATTCGCTCGCTTTCTATGGAAGGCCGTATGACGATTTGCAACATGTCGATTGAGGCAGGAGCTCGGGCCGGAATGGTTGCACCGGATGAGATCACCTTCGCTTACCTGAAGGATCGTCCGCACGCCCCTCAGGGCGAGGACTGGGATAAGGCCCTCGAGTACTGGAAGACACTTCCAACCGATGAGGGAGCGGTGTTTGACGCCGAGGTATTTTTAGACGCCGACCAGCTTGACCCGTTTGTCACCTGGGGTACTAACCCCGGTCAAGGTGTTTCACTTCTGGACTCTGTTCCAGACCCGGCGGATATAGAGGATCCAAACGAGCGAGCTGCTGCCGAGCGAGCTTTGGAATATATGGATCTCAAAGCCGGAACTCCGATGAAGGAAATTGCAGTACAAACCGTTTTCCTAGGTTCTTGCACCAATTCCCGTATCGAAGATCTCCGTGCGGCGGCTGCGATCATCAAGGGCCAGAAAAAAGCCGAGGGTGTTCGCATGATGGTCGTTCCTGGTTCTCAGAAGGTTCGCCTGCAGGCAGAGCAAGAGGGTATCGACAAGATATTCAAGGAGTTCGGTGCCGAGTGGAGATTTGCAGGATGTTCGATGTGTTTGGGTATGAACCCAGATCAGCTGGCCGTTGGCGAGCGGGCCGCATCGACTTCAAACAGAAACTTTGAAGGACGCCAGGGTAAGGGTGCAAGAACCCACCTTGTGTCACCTCTGGTTGCAGCCGCTACCGCAATTCGTGGAACGCTGTCTTCTCCAGCCGATCTGGAGGTTTTGGTCTAAGTGGAAAAAGTAGAGAAGTTTTCTGGAGTTGCCGTTCCACTCAAGCGCTCCAACGTAGACACCGATCAGATCATTCCAGCCGTTTATCTAAAGCGAATTACCAAGACCGGTTTCGAAGATGCGCTATTTGCATCTTGGAAGCAGGACCCGGAATTTGTTTTGAACCAGCCGGTTTTCGCAAACGGCGAGGTGCTAATTGCGGGACCTGATTTTGGAACTGGCTCATCGAGAGAGCACGCCGTCTGGGCACTCAAAGACTGGGGCTTCAAGGCTGTCTTCTCGGCCAAGTTTGCGGATATCTTTCGCGGCAACTCAGGAAAGCAGGGATTCATAACCGGAGTTATCACCGAGGAAGAAACAAAAGCCTTTTGGGATTTGATTGATTCCAATCCTGGAGTGTCGGCAACGGTGGATTTACCAAACCAGACCGTTTCTATTGGCGAGCTAACGGCCAGTTTTGAAATTGACCCGTACACGAAGTGGCGATTGATGGAGGGCCTAGACGACATCGGTCTTACTCTCCGTGATGAACCAGCCATCACCGCCTTTGAATCAAGCCGTGAGTCCTGGAGACCTAAGACCCTTCCAGCCAAGGGGATCTAGTTTGAGTCAGATTGTAGTAAACGGCGGAAAGCCGCTAGTTGGTCGCGTGGACCTCAAGGGTGCAAAAAACCTTGTCACTAAGGCGATGGTTGCAGCCCTTCTGGCGGATAGCCCCTCTATCTTGAAGGACGTCCCAAAGATCAGTGACGTCGAGGTTGTATCGAGACTTCTCGAACTGCATGGCGTAACAATTGATTTTGATGACTCTGGTGTCATGCAGTTGGACCCCAGGGGAGTTAAGCAAGCCCGAATGGTAGACATCGACGCCCACGCAGGATCTTCCAGAATTCCAATTTTGTTTTGTGGACCGCTGCTTCATCAGCTCGGGGAAGCCTTTATCCCGGACCTGGGCGGCTGTCACATCGGAGACCGTCCGGTTGATTTTCACCTCGATGTTCTTCGAAACTTCGGGGCAATCATTGAAAAAAGCCCGAACGGCACCAGGCTAAGCGCCCCGAACGGCCTGCACGGAGCCAAGGTTACACTTCCCTATCCGAGCGTTGGAGCCACCGAGCAGGTGCTACTCACCTCGGTTAGAGCTCGCGGAATCACCGAGCTATCGGGTGCGGCAATTGAACCAGAGATCATGGACCTCATCGCCATCTTACAAAAAATGGGCGCAATCATCTCGGTTGACACCGATCGAGTTATTCGCATTGAGGGAGTTGAATCTCTAAAGGGCTATACCCACCGAGCCTTATTTGATCGCAACGAAGCAGCCTCTTGGGCCGCGGCAGCGCTAACCACCAAGGGAAACATTTTTGTTGGCGGCGCCAAGCAACTTGAAATGACAACTTTTCTAAACGTCTTTAGAAAAGTTGGCGGAGCCTTTGACATAGAAGATGACGGCATACGCTTTTACCAACAAGGTGAAGATCTTCACCCGGTGGTAATTGAGACCGATGTCCACCCTGGATTTATGACCGACTGGCAGCAGCCCTTAGTCGTTGCACTTACCCAGGCCAAGGGTCTATCAATTGTGCACGAGACTGTTTATGAAAACCGTTTTGGTTTCACCGATGCTCTTGTGAAGATGGGCGCACAGATTCAGATTTACCGTGAGTGCTTGGGCGGGAACCCTTGCCGCTTCGGTCAGAGAAACTTCTATCACTCGGCGGTTATCTCGGGAGCTACCCCTTTGACCGGTGCTGACATCGAGGTTCCGGATCTGCGCGGTGGCTTTAGCCACATGGTGGCAGCTCTTGCCGCCAAGGGTGTGTCGAACGTGGGGAATGTCCAGTTGATTTCCAGGGGCTACGAGCACTTCCTGGACAAGCTAGGTAATCTCGGGGCCGACTTTAGCTATTCTGAGTAGTCATGGCTAGCCAACCAAAAGCAATTCCGATGCCAAAAATCACCTCCAGGGAGATGACCTTGGCGGTTCGGATAGTTGCTGGAATTCTCGCTCCGCTTGTGCGTTTGCTATTCAAGGTTGAAGTCCAGGGTCTAGAAAAACTTCCAAAGTCTGGCGCTTACATTCTTGCCCCGAATCATGCCACGAACATCGATGCCCTAGCAGTTGCCTACTTTATTTACATCAAGACCAAAAGAGCCCCGCACTTTTTGACCAAGGAAAGATTGTTCCGTATTCCCCTTGTTGGACCAATACTTTTGGCCGCAGGTCAGATACCGGTTTTTAGAACCGGTGGTCAAAGAAACGATGACTCGCTTCGAGTGGCTCACGCCTATCTTCAGGCTGGGCACTCGGTCTGTGTGTTTCCGGAAGGAACCCTAACTCGCGATCCAGATTCTTGGCCGATGCGCGGTAAGACTGGAGCGGTGAGACTCGCGTTGGATAGCGGTGTCCCGGTTTACCCGGTCGGACAGTGGGGAAGCGAGAAGATCATGGCTCGGTACTCCAGTAAGTTTCGCCCAGGCTTCTGGAAGAAAGTTTCGTTTCTAGTCGGAGATGAGATTGACTTGAATCAGTTCCGGAAACCAAACCCACAGCCATCGGAAGTTTTAGAGGCAACCGAAGTTGTAATGAACGCCATCACCAAATTAGTTGAGCAGCTAAGGGGAGAAAAGGCGCCAGCGCTTCGCTGGGATCCGGTAGCAGCAGGCCAGGCAACAACTGGAAACTTCATAAAAAAAGCCAAGAAGGGCGAAATCAATTGAGCAAGGTTGCGGTAATCGGGGCGGGAAGCTGGGGAACAACCTTCGCCAAAGTTCTAGCCGATGGCGGATCAGAGGTTTCGCTTTGGGCAAGAAGAGCCGAGCTCGCAGATGAAATCAATCTGTCCCACCGAAATGGTGACTACTTACCGGGTGTGAACCTACCAGTAGGAATAACTGCCTCAGCCGACATCACTGAAGTCTTACAAGGCGCAACTCAGGTTTATCTCTCTGTTCCATCGCAGTCACTTCGGGCAAACCTTGCAGATTGGGGTCACCTCATCCCTAAGGATGCAATGGTTGTTTCTCTGATGAAGGGTGTCGAAAAAGATACTGGCCTTCGCATGAGCCAGGTAATTGCTGAAGCCGGAATCGACCCAGAAAAAATCGTTGTGGTGTCGGGTCCAAACCTGGCCCTCGAGATTGCCGATGAGCAGCCCGCGGCATCGGTTGCCGCCTCCAGTTCACTTGAATCCGCAAAGCTGGTCGCAGCTGCCTCGAGCAACTCATACTTCACGACTTTTACTAACACCGATGTGATTGGCACCGAGTTCGGCGGAATCTTAAAGAACTTGATTGCCGTTGCAATCGGTATTGTCAACGGTGTTGGCTACGGTCAAAACACCAAGGCCTCAATCATGACCCGTGGGGTCTCTGAGATTTCCAGATTTGCGGTGGCCTTCGGGGCAAAGCCAAAGACAATGGTCGGTCTTGCTGGTCTCGGTGACCTGATTGCCACCAGTGAGTCACCGCTTTCTAGAAACCATAAGGCCGGAGAAATGCTCGGCAAGGGCTACTCGAAACGTGAAGTCCTAGCAAGGCTTTCCCAGACTGCCGAGGGTCTGGCATCGGTTTCCACAATCCTCGAGCTTGCTCGCGACAAGGGCATCAGCATGCCAATTGTTGAGCAGGTGGAGCTTGTGATTGAGGGCAAGATGAGTCCCAAGGACATCGCTCCTCACCTAACCCACGAGACCGAAGAGCCCCAGGGCGAGTAATGAGCAAGAAAATACGTGTCGCAGTTTTGCTGGGTGGAAAATCCAACGAGCACTCGATTTCTGTAGCTTCCGCCGGCGGAGTGATGGGCGCGCTTGACACTACAAAGTTTGAATTGCTTCCAATTGGAATCACGAAAAAGGGCGAGTTTGTTCCATTCGATGAGGACCCAAAGAAGCTTGGCTTATCCGAGGGCCTTCAAGAAGTAAATTTCACCGGCGAGACAATCAGCTTTAGCCAAGATGGCTCCAGGGAGATTTTTCTAACCGATGCCAA
Organism: Rhodoluna sp.; assembly: GCF_049276775.1. GTDB lineage: Bacteria > Actinomycetota > Actinomycetes > Actinomycetales > Microbacteriaceae > Rhodoluna. Next base: position 73,229 of record NZ_JBASXC010000028.1, on the reverse strand, counting down.
GGGCGACAAATCAAGCCTTGGAAAAGTTGATGTTGTGTTTCCGGTGCTTCACGGACCCTTTGGTGAAGATGGGACTATTCAGGGATTTTTAGAGCTCGCCGGAATTCCTTACGTCGGGAACGGTGTCTTGGCTTCAGCTGTTGCCATGGATAAGCAGTTCAGCAAAACCCTGTTTATTGCCGCCGGTCTCAAAACTCCGGATTTTAGAGTCGTGACTGCAAAGCAGATGGTGAACGACCCAGAGTCCTCCCTTGAGGCATTGAAAGAGCTAAAGCTCCCGGTGTTTGTAAAGCCCGCCAGAGCCGGTTCGTCAGTTGGAATCACCAAGATTAAAAACTTTGATGATCTCGCCGGAGCCGTCGCCGATGCCCTTGATCACGACGACAAGGTGATTGTTGAAGTTGGGGTTTCCGGCAGAGAGATAGAGTGCGGAGTTCTAGAGGGGCGAACCGATGAGCTAGAGAGAGTCTCAATCGCCGGTGAAATCACAGTGACCGGTCGAGAGTTTTACGACTTCGAGGCAAAGTACTTAGATTCTGACTCCGCCAAGCTGACCTGTCCGGCGGAACTATCCGAGCAAGAGCTTGCCGAGATGCAAAGCCTTGCGGTTAGAGCCTTTAGGGCCTTGGGCTGCGCGGGGCTTGCCAGAGTCGACATGTTCTTGACCAAGGATGGCTTTTTGCTGAACGAGATCAACACCATGCCGGGCTTCACTTCGATTTCGATGTTCCCGCGCTGCTGGGCGGAGTCCGGAATGGACTTTCGAGAACTGGTTTCTGAACTTATTGAGCTGGCGTTAGAAAACTAATTCGTTATTTCGGTGCAGCGCTTTGTTGGCTCTAGCACACCAACTGCTCCAGCGAGTTGTTCAAGAACCGTGACTCCCGCAACCTTGTTTGAATCAACGATTACTTCGGTGGCTGGAAAACGGGCGTAGCTTATAAACCTAAAGGTCGGGGCACTTGAGTTATCGATTAGCCAATCGATGTCCGATGCGCTGACGCAGGGAAGCGGTGAGACCTCAACGGGCTCTAAACCGCAGCGCAAGATAACCGCTACCGGTTCTCCCCAAGCGGCGGTGGACTGAGCGTTCACGGTTCTCTTTGGCTGATCGGCGAGGGTGTCTGGGAGCCTGACAATGACTTCTGCACACTCCGGATTGTTAGCATCGGCCGCAGGGTCCAGCACTACGGTTGGAGCACAGCCAGTCAAAAAGGCGAGGCTAAGAGCCGCCGAGGTAAGCAGGAAGTGTTTTTTTCTCATCAAAAATAAGGCTACCTTTGATTTGTGGATGATAAGACCCTGGCAGAGCTTGGCGAAATAGAGAGCCTGAAGCGAACCGTCGCAAGGCTAAAGTCTGCAGAGGCAGCACTGGTTGGATCGGGCGATGACGCTGCGGTGGTTAGCGCCACGGACTCTTTCCTGGTTTCCACCGACACCCTGGTTGAAAATCATGATTTCAAACTCGAGTGGTCGACCGGTTTTGATTTGGGTTTCAAATCGGTCGCGTCTAATTTGGCTGACATAGCTGCCATGGGTGCAAAGCCAACGGTTTTGGTGGTTGCGCTGGTGGTTCCAAAAACCACCAAGATTTCTTGGTTGGAGGACTTTGCCGACGGCCTTCAAGCCGCCTGCGATGCTTTGTCACCAGGAGCGGCCGTTGTCGGGGGAGATCTAGCTTCCGGCGAGCAACTGGTGGTCTCGGTCACCGTACACGGAAGTCTCGAGGGAATGCAACCGGTGCTTCGCTCCGGTGCAAAAGCCGGTGACCTGGTTGCGGTATGTGGGCCGCTTGGAAAAGCCGCCTGCGGACTTGCCCTGCTGCAATTTGGCAAAGAGGATCTGATTCGCTCCTACGATGAATGGGTAAATGCTCAGCTTCGGCCCGAGCCTCCGATTAGTCAGGGACTAGTTGCCAACCAAGCCGGAGCTACCAGCATGCTGGATGTCTCTGACGGTTTGGGAAAAGACCTTTTTAGGATTGCTGTTTCATCGGCTGTTGCTATCGAGATAAATGGCAAGGACTTACTCGGTTTTGAAGCAATGCTAGAACTTCCCGCTCAGTCGCTGGATGTTAGTCCGAGGCAGTGGGTTCTATCTGGCGGTGAGGATCACTCGCTGCTTGCAACATTTCCAGCCTCGGCGGAAATCCCAAGATCTTTCAAGGTGATAGGAAAAGTTTTAGAGTCAGGTCAGCCAGCGGTTTTGCTGGATGGTCAACCGGCTGATTTGTCCGGTTGGGATTCTGTTCTAGGAAGCTAGAGGTTTCTTAGCGGTGCAGGTCGGAATTTAGCACCACACCGGCACCGGAACGAGAGAGCGCCTCAACTCTTCCGGTCATTGAGTTTCTTCTAAACAATAAGTTGGCAACCCCTGAAAGCTCTAGAGCCTTGAGATTTTTTTCGCCTTCGTCAGTAATGAGGGTGAGTTTGGTTCCGGCGGTCACATAAAGGCCAGCCTCAACCACGGTGTCGTCGCCGATTGAGATTCCAATGCCGGAATTTGCGCCAAGCAGCGCACGCTTTCCAATAAAGACTTTTTCTTTACCGCCGCCGGAGAGGGTTCCCATGATGGAGGCTCCGCCTCCGATGTCTGCGCCATCGTCGACGATAACTCCTTGCGAAATTCTTCCCTCGACCATGGAGGCTCCAAGTGTTCCGGCATTGAAGTTCACAAAACCCTCGTGCATCACTGTGGTTCCAGGAGACAGGTGAGCGCCCAACCTTACTCTCGAGGCATCGGCGATGCGCACCTTTTTGGGAGTGACGTAGTCAAGCAATCTTGGGAACTTATCCACCGAGTGGATTGAAACCCCTGCTCTGGTTAGTAGTGGCCTTAGTTGATCTAGATCTTCGAGGGCAATTGAGCCAATTGAGCTAAAGGCAACAATTGGCAAAGCCGGGATTAGGCCCTCTAGGTTAATTGAATTCGGCTTGACTAAAAGGTGTGACAGTAGGTGAAGTCTTAGGTAAGCATCTTCCACTGAAGATACCGGCTGAGTAAGGTCTGACTCGGTTCTAACCACTCCGGTTGTGACAAGCCTTCTCGGGTCTTCACCAACTAGTGCATCCAGCTCTTTCGGAACTACCCACAGCTCGTCGGTCACGGGGGCCGGTCCTAGCTTTGGATCTCTGAACCAAACGTCTAGAACGTTGCCTCTCTGGTCGTAGGTGGCAAGTCCGTGTCCCCAGGCGGATGAAATCTCAGTCATCCCTCAAGATTACAAGCTAGGCTCTTGAACTGTGGCGAGTATGAAACTAAATCTGTCGGGGGACGTAGCTGAGCTAACCCGCGAGCTAGTTGACATCGAGTCCGTATCGGGCAATGAAGCCCAAATCGCCGACGCCATCGAGCAAGCTCTGGCTTCTAGCCCACACCTTTCAATTACCCGCGATGGCAACGCCATCGTGGCTAAAACAAACCTGGGTTTGCCTCAGCAGGTTGTTATTGCGGGTCACATCGACACCGTGCCGGTGGCAGAAAATCTTCCCTCCAAGCTGATGTCCTTTGAACGCGAGCAGGTGATCTGGGGTCGTGGCACTGTGGATATGAAAGCCGGTTTGGCAGTGATGTTGAAGCTGGCCGACGAAATCAAAGAACCGGCCATGGACGTGGTTTGGGTGTTTTACGACCAGGAGGAGATAGAGGCCACCAAAAACGGGCTCGGTCGACTGGTTCGAAATCACCCTGAGCTAATCAAGGGCAACTTCGCTATTTTGTGTGAGCCAACCGCAGCCACCATAGAGGGTGGCTGCAATGGCACCATGAGAATCGAGCTAAGCCTTACAGGAATTAAGGCTCACTCCGCCAGACCCTGGATGGGCTCGAACGCTATTCACAAGCTCGGCGGAGCACTTCAGATCCTAAATGCCTACATGCCCGAGGAAATTGAGGTAGATGGCCTTATTTTCAGGGAAAGTCTGAACGCGGTCATGGTCCAGGGAGGTGTTGCAACAAACGTTATTCCGGATCAAGCCACTCTGACACTGAATTATCGTTTCGCACCTTCAAGAAGTGTTGAAGATGCAACGGGATACTTGAAGAAAATGTTTGCTGATTTTGATTTCAAAGTCGTTGATAGTGCGTCAGGAGCAAGACCGGGTATGAATTCACCGGAAGCTAAGGCTTTTGTTGATGCTGTGCAAGCTCCAGTCAACCCAAAATATGGATGGACAGATGTTGCAAGATTCAGTGAAATGGGCATTCCTGCAGTTAACTACGGTCCAGGAGACCCAAATAAAGCGCATGCTGACGACGAAAACGTGCCAGCTAGCCAGATATACGCCTGTGAAGCGGGATTACGAAAATTTCTTGCTCCAAATCTTTGATAAACTTGAGACCAGAAAAGCTTAAATAATCAAGGAGTCTAGTTATGGCAGCAATGAAGCCACGCACCGGTGATGGCCCCATGGAAGCAGAACGAGAACCACGTGGATTAATCATTCTTCGCGTTCCCCTTGAAGGCGGCGGCCGTTTGGTTGTCTCAGTAAACGAGGACGAAGCTAAGAATCTGCATCAAGTCCTAGAGGGCGTAGTTAAAAAGAAGAAGTAATTTTCTTGCTCGCCATCAGCAAGCCGTCTCCAACCGGAGATAGGGCAGATACAAAATCTTGCTGCCCAGAGAAAAATCTCAAAACATCTCGGTAAATCACCGTCGCGTCATCTCGCATCGCGGGGTCCGGGACCCGATCTCTCCAGAGTGCGTGAGCAATCACCAAAACTCCACCGGGTCTAAGCAGCCTTGAAGCTTGGCTTAGCTGCTCCTCCAGATCGTTCCGGTCGGCATCCAGCAAAACCAGGTCGTAGGCCGCATCGGCCATGTTCGACATAACCTCAACCGCCTTACCTGAAATAACCCGAGTTCTGGTCGGGGCTATTTTGGCCTCCTTAAATGCAAGCCTGGCAGCCACCTGAAATTCAGGCTGGGAGTCTATGGTTGCAAGGACCGAGTCCTCCGATGCACTTAGCATCCAAAGAGCCGAGACGCCGGCACCGGTGCCAGCCTCGACGATGGCCTTGGCACCGAGAGCTGAAGCCAGCAGGGCAAGGTGCGCTCCGGCCGAAGCCGTGATGCACTCAATCCCGAGCTCCTCGGCTCTGGCCCTTGCCTCAATAATCGCTGGGCTCTCCGTGGCAAAGTCTTCCGTGAACTTCCAGCTTGAAATCTTGTCAACCATTTATGTGTCTCTCCTAGTCATAAAAGCCTATTGTCCAGTGGGCAAAATACCCCGCAGCTAAAGAGGTAACCTGAAAGGGTGTTTGGGCTCTCTGGCGAAAAGCTATTAATCCTCGGGTTGATAGCGATTTTTGTGCTGGGCCCGGACAAGCTCCCACACTACGCCAAGCAGCTGGCAAGGCTTGTGAAGTCTCTAAAGCGCATGGCCGAAGGAGCCAAAGGGCAGCTCCAGAACGAACTTGGAGAAAGCGTGGACTGGAAACAGCTCGACCCTCGTCAATATGACCCCAGAAGAATCATCCGCGAGGCGTTAGCAGAGGGTGAACCGGTCAATCCGGTTGCTTCTCTAAATCGCCCGGTTCAACAAACGCAGCCCAAACTCCAAAAAGGTGAGGTTGCCCCTTTTGATTCGGAAGGAACCTAAGCTAAAGCCTTCCCTCTTACTTCATCAGTTTGGCAAGCAGATTCATCATCGGTGCCATCTTGTTGTATTGCCTTGCACGCGACGGGAACTTCAGTAATCCGGTTGAAACTCCAACGGTTCTTGCCTCGGTGAAGCGAAGCAGTCCATACTGGCCGTTTCTTCTTCCAACACCGGACTGCTTCATGCCTCCCATCGGCGAATCAAGGGAAGCCATCGAGGCGCGGTAGCCCTCGTTCACATTCACCGATCCAGCCATGATTTTTGAAGCCACCTGCTTGGCCAACTTGGTTGGGCCAACCACCGAAGCGTTTAGTCCGTACTCGGTGTCGTTAGCCAATACAACGGCTTCATCGATAGTGTCGTAGCCAACCACCGCAATCAGAGGTCCGAAGACCTCCTCGCGGGCTAGCCGCATGTCTTCTTTTATGTTGGTCAAAACTGTGGGCGCGTAAAAGTATGGACCGAGCTCGGGAAGTGCTTTCGCACCTGCCAAGACCTTGGCTCCCTTACCAACTGCGTCAGAGACGAAATCTTGAACTCTAGTTAGCTGGTTGATTCCGGTTAGGGTTCCCATATCCATCGCGAAGTCGTTGCTCTTGCCAACCGTCATCGACGTCACGCGCTCCGCTAGCTCGCGCTCAAATTCCTTCTTGAGGTTATTTGGAACGTAGACGCGCTCGATCGAAACACAAAGTTGCCCTGAGTTTCCAAAAGCTCCGGCGATGGCTTTTTCAGCGGCATCGCCAAGTTTTGCCCCGGGCAAAACAATTAGGGGATTCTTGCCACCGAGTTCTAGTGAATAACCAATGAGTCTCTTGGCAGCTCTCTCGGCTACCAATCTTCCGGTTGCGGTTGAACCGGTGAAGGCAACAAAGTCAACAGAGTCGGTGATGGCGTTGCCAACGGTTGCGCCATCGCCAACCACAATGGTCCAAGCGGATTCTGGAATGCCGGCTTGAACCGCTAGCGATCTTGCGTATAGAGAAACCAGAGCGGTTTGGTTATCGGCTTTTTGGATCACTGCATTTCCTGCGGCCAGTGCTGGAAGCACATCGAGCATCTGAAGGGCAAGTGGGTAATTCCAGGGTGTGATTACACCAACTACACCCACCGGTGAGTACATCACGTAGGACTGGGTCAGGAGTGGAACACCCGCGACAGTTCTCTGGGTCTTTAGAGTCTTGGGAGCCATCTTGGCAAAGTACCTTGCCGAGCCAAGCGATCCTGCGATTTCTTCGAAGGCATGAGCTCTGGATTTACCGGTTTCTAGCTGGAGTAAATCCATCAGGTTGTTCTGGTTTTGAAGCAGCAGGTCATGAAGCCTAGAAAGGGTCTTGGCCCGTTCCTTTACGGGAACATTTGCCCAAGTCGGTGCTGCAAGCCTCGCGTCTGCTACCGCCTTGGCAATTTGGCCAACGCTTAGCTGGGGTAAGTCGTAGATTTTTTTACCCGTTGAGGGGTTCACAATCGTGACCGCCTCGGGGGATGGAGGTAGGTGGGCCAGAAGGGTATCGATGCTTGTTTCGCTCATGTGCCAATTCTACGAAGCAAATACTTACCTGGTACTAAGGGGTAGTCTTCGCCCCGCTAGGTCTCGACCAACACCGGCAATTTTTTGGGCAATCTCCTCGATTGCCGCCGCAGCTAGATCGCTAGATTCATGGCCGAGCAGGGGATTACCGGTATCGGAGCCTTCTCGCAGAGGAATAGAAATAGGTATCTGACCAAGCAGTGGAACTTCCGTCTTGGATAGCTTAGAGAGAGATTTTGCAACTAGCTCGCCACCACCGGAACCAAAAAGCTCAACTCTTTGATTTCCCTGCTGGAGATAGCTCATGTTTTCAATCACTCCAAATATGCCCTGACCGGTTTGAAGGCCAACCGCTCCGCTTCGCTCGGCAACCTCGCTGGCTGAGATCTGAGGGGTTGTGACAACGATTGTTTTGGCGGTTGGAAGCAGCTGACCCAAGGTGATTGCTATGTCTCCCGTGCCGGGGGGCAAGTCAACCAAAAGAATGTCCAGATCACCCCAAAAGACGTCGGATAGAAACTGCTCGATGGCGCGGTGAAGCATGGGGCCTCGCCAAGCAACTGGAGTATTTCCCTCGATGAACATGCCAATCGAGATTACCTTCACACCAAATGCCACGGGGGGAAGAATCAGTTCATCAACCCTGGTTGGTTTCTCGGTTATGCCTAGCTGGCCCGGAATAGAAAAGCCGTAGATGTCGGCATCGATGAGCCCGACCCTTTTACCCGTTGCCGCAAGTGCAACGGCAAGGTTGGCGGTCAGGGTGGATTTACCAACTCCGCCCTTGCCGGAGCCGATGAGGAAGATGTTGGTCAGGGTTTCCCTGTCGAAAGGATTGTGCTTCATTGGTTTGCCGCCACGAAGTTTGATTTTTAGGGCATCTCGCTCGTCCGGCGTCATAACCGAGAGGGTTATGTTGGCGGATTTGATACCTTCAACTTTCTCAACTGCCTGTTTTGATTCACTCTCGATTCTTCGAGAGGCCGGGCAACCGGTGATGGTGAGCTTAATCTCAACCTCGGCAACACCTTCAGGGCTCACCGAAATTTCCCCGACCATGTCAAGGTCTGTGAGTGGAATGCGAAGTTCTGGGTCTATGACCTTCGAAAGGGCTTCGAATATGGACTCTTTCACCCTTCAACTCTAAGGGTTTCAACTTTCGTGCGAGAATGGAGAACATGAGCCCAAAGCAAAACGATTCCTTGGCCCAAGACGCAGCCTCGCTTGCCAGCTTTACTGACTACCAGCAGGCAGTTTCCTACGTTGAGAAACTGATTGAAAATGACTTTCCGGCTAAGTTCGTGTCAATTATCGGGACCGACCTAAAAACAGTCGAGACGATAAAGGGCAAGCTGGGTTACGGTCGGGTCTCGATGTCAGGCGCATTGACAGGCTCGTGGCTTGGAATGTTCTTCGGTCTTATCTTTGGGGTGACCGGAGCCGGAACCGAGCAGGTGCTAATCAATAACGTGCTGGCTGGAATCGTTATCGGTGCCGGTATCGGAATGCTTATCAACATTGTTCGTTTTAGCGTCACCAAAAACCGTAGGGGGTTTGTTTCGGCTCAAACAGTGCTCGCCAAAAAGTATGAGGTTGTTGTTCCCAACGCTCAGGCGAAACTTGCGAAGGAGGCAGCCTCGGCTGCAGGTAGCAAGAGCGTAAAGCCCGCCAAAAAATCTAGTTAGAGGCTTGCCATCCAGGCTTCGATTTCATCCGGGGTTCTGGGAAGGGCTCGAGAAAGATTCTCTACTCCGTCTTTGGTGACCAGGACATCGTCTTCAATGCGAATGCCAATTCCTCTAAATTCTTTGGGGGCAAGTAAATCATCCTCGTGGAAGTAAAGTCCTGGCTCGATGGTGAAGATCATCCCCTCTTGTAGCTCGGCGTCTAGGTACATTTCCTTCCTGGCCTGAGCGCAGTCGTGAACATCGATTCCCAGGTGGTGACTGGTGCCGTGCACCATCCACCTGCGGTGAAATTGTTTTGATGAATCTAGCGATTCCTCTGCAGGCACCGGAAGGATTCCCCACTCGGCACACTTTCTTGCAATAACCTCCATAGCGGCGGCGTGCACCTCACGGAATCTAACTCCCGGCTTGGCAACCCCGAAGGCGGCATCGGCAGCTTCGAGAACTGCAAGGTAGATTTCCTTCTGAGTCTTTGAATACTTCCCCGAGACGGGCAGAGTTCTAGTGATATCCGCTGTGTATAGCGAGTCCATCTCAACGCCTGCGTCAACTAGAACAAGTTCGTCCGGCTTGACTTCGCCGTCGTTCGAAATCCAGTGCAACACGCAGGCATTTCTCCCAGCTGCTGCAATGGTGTCGTAGCCCAAATCATTTCCTTCGAGCCTTGCCCTGGCAAAAAAAGCGGTCTCAATTACTCGCTCACCCTTGGCGATGCCAACGGAGTTAGGGAGCGCTCGGGCAATATCCTCAAAGCCTCGAATGGTTGATGAAACGGCCTGTCTCATCTGGTCAATCTCGTAAGAGTCCTTGACAAGCCTCAGCTCAGAGACGAATTGGGCTAACTGGGTATCTGTCAGATCAATTGTTTCTGCGCCTTCTAAAAACCCCTCAAGTTCGTCGAGGTTTCGAGTCTCAATATCTAGCAGCTCGGATATCTCCTCCAGGGTTGGGCGTTTGCCAACCCAGAATTCACCGATTGCGGAGTTAGCAAAAAACTCATCTGAATCTTTGCCGGCTGTTGGCCGCAGAAATAAGATCTCTTTTGTCGGACTCCTCGAATCAATTACCAAAACAGAGTCGGCAACTGTTCTGGATCCCCAGCCGGTCAGGTGAGAAAACGCCGCGTGCGGGCGATACCGATACTCGGTGTCGTTGGATCTGGTTTTTGGGGCTCCCGCTTCAATAACTAACACCTTGCCCGGAAACTCAGTTGCCAGCGCAAGCCTTCTTCGCTTGGCAAAGGGAGAAACTTTATCGGGCTGAGATTTTGGCGAAGAGTTGGTTGCCCAGCCACTGGAGATGAAATCCAAAAACTCTTGGCTGTGCGGGGTGCGGGATCTTGTTTCTCCCTGGCCCTGATCGCTTGCTGTCATTGAACTATTGTGTCACTGTCAAGCATTGAATTACATGTTGCGTAGTGTTAGGTACAACAGATAAGGGTTTTTCCTATGGTCAAAATCGACCTCCACACTCATTCCACCAGATCAGATGGGCTTGATAGCCCGACCCAGCTAATTCAAAACGCTGCAGCCGCAGATATCTCCGTGATCGCACTTACCGATCACGACACCGTCTCGGGCTGGGATGAAGCAAGGACTGAAGCCAAGAAGCACGGCATCGGATTTGTGCCAGGCATTGAAGTTACTTCCGTTTCGGAGGTTAAAAGAAACGACAAGATCTACCGTCTAAGTGTTCATCTGCTGGCCTACCTGCCAGACCCCGCACACAAAGCCCTCGAGGTAGTTTTGGGAGACACTGTTGAAACTCGCGAGGCAAGGGGTCGTGCAATTGTCGAGAAGCTAGCCGAAAAGATTCCAATCACCTGGGAGATGGTTTTAGATCATTTGGATAAAGGTGCGACCATCGGTCGCCCCGCCATCGCCGACACCCTAGTGACCATGGGGCTAGTACCCGACCGAAGCGCCGCCTTTGACTACTACCTCTCTACCGATGGGCCGTTCTACGTTTCACACTCCGCGGTGTCAACAATCCAAGCCATTGGTCTAATTCGTCAAGCCGGGGGAGTTCCGGTTATCGCGCATCCGCTGAAGGGCATCGGGGAAAAAGCCGATCCCGAAGATCTGCCCACCGCACACTTCGAGGAAATGATTGCTGCCGGTATGCAGGGTGTTGAGGTTTATCATCGGGACGTTCCTGAAGCCGCGAGAAAATGGCTTTTGGAACTTGCTGGCAAGCACAACCTTGTTGTCACCGGCTCCAGTGACTACCACGGTCTAGAAGGTAAGCCCAATCGGTTAGGCGAGAACACAACCTCTCAAGAGATGCTTGATCGAATTATTGAACTGGGAACCGGAACTGAGCCCTCGCTCTAGCTAGGTGCCTGACCGCTTCGGGTGCGGTTTCTGGTTCTGTTTCTAGGCGGCTGCTTGTGCTCTGATTTTCCCTCGTGCGGAACCCTCGGCTTATGAGGTTCGGATTCTTTTTTGTGGTGCTTTGGTCGCTCCGAAGTTCTCGGCTTTGAGCCGGCAGATCTGGAATTCGAGGAGGTCGAGGGCTTGGTGGCAACTTTTGTAGAGGCGCGAATTCTTCCCTTGGTTCCGGCTGGGATGTTTAGGTCCGTGAAAAGGTGCTCGGAGCTCGAGTAGGTTTCCATCGGTTCGGGCTGTCCGAAGGAGAGCTCTCTGTCGATATGGGTCCAACGAGATAAATCATCCCAGTCCACAAAAGTCACGGCAATACCGAGTCTTCCGGCGCGGCCGGTTCTTCCAACCCTGTGCAGGTAGGCCTTCTCGTCTTCGGGAACCGAGTAATTGATGACGTGAGTCACGTCGTCTACGTCAATGCCTCGAGCTGCAACTTCGGTTGCCACCAGAATGTCTTTTTTGCCGGTGCGAAAAGCCGTCATCGATCTCTCTCTGGCTTCCTGGGTCATGTCGCCGTGTAGGGCGCTTGCGTTGAAGCCACGATCGATTAGTTCTTCCGAAAGCTTGCCGGCCTGGCGCTTAGTGCGGCAGAAGATTATTGTCTTGCCTCTTGTTTCGGCTTGCAGAATTCTTCCAACCACTTCATCTTTATCCAGTGAGTGAGCGCGGTAAACAAACTGCTTGATATCGGCCTTGGTGAGTCCCTCGTCCGGATCGTTGACTCGGATGTGAACCGGTTTGTTTTGGTACTTTCTTGCCAATGACACTATGGCTCCGGGCATGGTTGCCGAGAACAGCATGGTCTGACGGTGAGAGGGAGTGTAGGCAAAAAGTTTCTCAACGTCGGGTAAGAACCCCAGGTCCAGCATCTCGTCGGCTTCGTCGAGCACCATGAATTGGATATTTCCAAGGTCCAGTTTTTTCTGCTTCGATAAATCGATTAGTCGACCCGGTGTTCCAACAATGATCTGCGCTCCGGCGTCGATTTCAGCTACCTGGCCCTCGTAGGCCTTGCCACCATAAATGGCGGCAACGGTGGTGGATCGATTGCTTGTGGCTAGCTTTAGATCTTGTGCGACCTGAATTGCTAGCTCTCTGGTTGGAACTACAACCAGGGCTTTTGCACCGTGAGCGGGGTCCAGACCGAGAGACTGGATAAGGGGTAGCCCAAAACCTAGGGTCTTTCCGGTTCCAGTTTTGGCCTGCCCGATGATGTCTTGGCCGGTGAGGGCAAGCGGGATGGATTGTTCCTGGATTGGGAATGGGCTGGTAATTCCTTTGGCCTCTAGGGCCTGCACGATATCGCTGTCGATACCTAGATCTTTGAATGTCAATATGCTCCTATTTATACCTTTCCTACTCTACTTGGGCATCGAATAAGCCGTATATGCTGGAGGGATGTTCGAGTGGCTAAAAGCGTTTCGCAAAAAGGTTGGAAAGTTAGCCCTTCCCGACCGTCAGGAGCGAACTGGAAGAAACCAGGGCAAGGTGGATCTCAAGCCCTACACTCCAGAGCCCAAGATATACCTGGGACAGTTGGCTTACCTTTTGCTTTCAAACTTTGAAATCTTAACCAATGAGTTGAAGTACGCGCCGACCACCGCCTATAAAGCGGAGCTTTCCGAAGCTGCCGCAAAGAGCTTTGAAAAGTACCGAGCGATATCCAAAAAACTATCCGGCCTGGGCTTTGATGTGACGGACTCGATGGATCCATTCGTCGAGCGAATCGATACCTTTCACTCCCGCACCGCCGGTATCGACTGGTATGAGTCGGTAATCAAGATATACCTGGTGTCTGGGCTTCTTGATGATTTCTACCGCAGGCTAGCTTTTGGTTTACCCAAGGAGCTTCGCGAGGATGTCGAAAAGGCACTGTCGGATAAGACCTTTGAGAAATTCGCCAAGCGGGTGCTAGTTGAGGGAATGTCTGGCAACGAAAGCCTCGAGTCAAGACTTGCCCTTTGGGGAAGGAGACTCATGGGAGACGTCTTGCTGGAAGTTCGAGCAGCTTTTGACAATAAGAAGCTGTCCGGTTCGGATAAGAAGTCCACACTCACCCTTGAGCAGGAACGAAAGATAAACCTTGAGTCTTACTCAAAGATTGAGCCGCTGGTCACCGAGATGATCGCCGCTCACTCACTTCGAATGGATGCGGTAGGACTTACCGCGTAGCGGCCAAAGCCTGATTGTCTTCCTTCTCGCGCTTATCGGCAAGCGCCTTTGAGCCAAAGAACATAGCTATCGGCATCGACAGCATCACGATGGTCCAAATCCAACCGTCGACGTAGCTAAAGCCCAACCAGGTAAGAAGTATCCAAATAACGGATCCGGTTGCCAAGCCAATGGCCGGCGGCACCAGAGACCCGTAGCGGTCGGAGGTTATCTTGACGTATGGGGCTACCAGTGCAAGCACCGCGGTATAGAAAACAATGAATAGAAATTCCATTAGGAGATGAAACCAACCCTTCTAGCTTCCTCGGCACCAATCTCTAAGTAGGAAATTCCCTCGGTTGGGACCAAAAAGACGTTACCCTTCGAGTCCGTTAGGTTTAGAAGCTTTGCTCCGGATTCGATGCTTGCCGAAACCTTTGCTTCCAGCTCTTTGGCTGTCTCCGTGATTTCGAAGCTGAGCTCGCGGGCAGAGTGTTTGATACCGATTTTGATTTCCATGACCAACCTTTCTGATACTAGATTACGGCCTTTGGGCAACGCCTAAGACCTAGCTGTCAGTGGCCTTTAGTATCTTTGGAAAATGACCGATCCGCGATTTATCCTCAAGCCGCAATCTGCATCGGTCAAAAGCTTTGAGCTTTCACCCTCCCAGCTAAGTGCGAGCGCCCTGCCCGCCGCCTCGGTCGGAACCATTTTTGGATCACCCGGGTCGGGAAAGACATGTGCCCTGGTTGCCAGGTTTTTACACCTGGTATCTAATGGCATTTCACCGGCTGAAATTATTGTCATTGCCGCCACTCGCGAAAGCGCCAACACATTGCGCGATCAGTTGGCCCTTGAGTATCAAGGTGCCAGCGAGGGACCGCTGGCTAAGACTCTGACCAGCTTGGCGTTTTCAATTTTGGCAAGCGATGCAAAACAAAGAGGTGAGCTTGCGCCGGTCCTGGTAAGCGGTAGCGAGCAGGACCAGATGCTAAAAGAGGTACTGGAAGAAACCGATGGATCTTTGTGGCCTAAAAACTTAGATTCTGGAGTTCGATCACTCACCGGATTTCGCACCGAGCTTCGAGATTTGGTTGCAGCAAGCCTCGAGCACGGCCTAACCCCCTCGAAGCTAGGCGAGCTCGGCAAAGTCCAAAACCTACCCCAGTGGGTAGCAGCCGCCGAGGTATTTGAAAGCTACCTTGCAAAACTTCACATAGAGGGAAGAGCACGTTTTGACTCGGCGTCTTTACTGCGTGAAGCAGCCAATGCCCTTGCTCTGCTCGATGCTCTTCCGCAGTCACTTCTGGGACTCAAGACAATTTTGGTTGACGATGCTCAGGAGCTCACTCCGGCGGCTGCCGAGCTACTGTTTGCCCTAACTAGATTTGGGGCGGGTGTGACCCTGTTTGGTGATCCCGATAGCGCAACACTTGGATTTAGGGTTGCTAACCCGAAGGCCATGAGCGAGCTGAGTGAAAAAATTGCAGCTCGAGCCAAGGTTTCTGTCGAAAGAATATTTCTAGAGCCAACCCATGCTGTTCGCCGCCCCGCAATATCCGCCGCGCTTGCCAAGGTAAGCGCCCAAATACAAGTTGCCAGAGCGGGAAGGCAGCGCAAGGGCCTCACGCCACCAGCTGCACTCTCGCCCGATGGCGAAGGCCTGGTGGTGAAAGTTTTTCGCTCGGAATCCGAAGAATTAAGTTTTGTTGCAGGCCTACTCCGAAAAAGGCACCTATTCGATCAAGTTCCCTGGTCAAAGATGGCGGTAGTTGCAAGAAGTCGTCCGGAACTTGAAAAATTAGCCCTTGGGCTAAGTGGCGAATCGGTCCCGGTTCGAATTGTGGGATCAGCCGCGTCCCTAAAAGACGAGCATGCTTCGGGACAGCTACTTCGCCTGGCTCGGATTTGCCTAGGCGATGAGCCGGTCAGTGCAGAGTTGGCCGTTGAGATACTTACCTCGGAACTGGCCGGATTGGATCAGCTTGGTATCCTGCGACTTCGTCGCTCACTTCGAAAACAATCCGAGGATTTTGAAACCACATCCGATCAACTACTCGAGGAGGCTTTTCAAAACCCGAATTCGCTTTCTCTAATTCGATCCAACGAGGCAAGCGCTGCCGAAAAAATAGTTCGTCTGTTGGCTAGCGTTCGAGAGCTTGGGTTGGAACCTGGAACAACTGCTGAGGCGGTGCTATGGCAGCTGGTAGCTGAAACCAAAATCCTAAAGCGGTGGAGTGAGCTTTCCAGGGGAGTGTCTGAAGTATCCCTTCAGGCCGGTAGAAACCTAGATTCGATACTTAGGCTTTTTGCAGCGGCCGTGAGATACGAAGAACGTAATCCAGGCTCTAGGGCGATTGATTTTATTCAAGATCAGTTAGATCGCGAGATCCCGGAGGATTCGCTTGCCCTAAATAACCGCCAGCAAAATCAGGTCCTGCTTCTTACCCCATCGGGTCTTATCGGACGCCGCTTTGACACCGTTTTGTTGCCCGGTCTTTCTGAAGGAGTGTGGCCAAACCTAAAGCCCAGATCTTCGCTTCTTGGGGCCAATGCTCTGGATGCGCTAATTGCCGGAGAGGTGTCGCTAGCTAGTGAGCTAAAGCAATCCGAACTCACCGGAGAGCTTCGCATGTTCAATAAAGCTTGCGGAGCTGCCTCGGAGCGTTTGGTGTTAACGGCAACTGAAAGCCAGGAGGAGCAGCTCTCTCAATTCTTGCCGCTAGTTTTCGGAACTTATCCTGAAACAGAAACAGCTGTCTATAAAACCCACACCCTGCGGTCACTGGTGGGAAACCTTAGGAGAGAACTTGCAACCGGTAAAGCACAGAACAGTGGTGAGGCAGCTCTTGGGTTGGCAAGGCTTGCAGCAGCTGGAGTTCCGGGGGCGAGTCCTGCGAGCTGGTATGGCTTACTTCCTATTTCGACGACGGAGCCGCTAACCGACTTAGCAACTGAGAGTCTGCAAATAAGACCCTCGCAACTTGAAAACTATTTGAAGTGTCCACTGCACTGGTTTATTGAAACCCACGGCGGATCCTCCGGCTCTTTCTCGGCATCCCTTGGTTCCTTGATTCACGAGGTGCTGGAAGTTTCTGAGAGTTCTGATTTAGCAGAGCTTGAGAAACTAAAGCTCTCTCGATGGAATTCACTTGAGTTTGAAGCGGACTGGCTGGAGGAGCTTGGAAAGCGCCAGGCTGCCCGCATGCTTACAAACCTCGCCAGCTATCTGGGGAAGTTTGAGAAGGCCGGCGGCAAGGTGTTGGGGCGGGAGCAAAACTTTAGTTTCGATGTTGGCAACATCCAGGTTCGAGGTCAGGTGGACCGTATCGAACAGCTTGCTGACGGGAACGTAGTAATTGTTGATCTAAAAACTGGAAAACTTGCCGCTACCGCTGAGGAGACGAAAACCAATCCCCAGCTTGCCCTTTATCAAATGGCGGTACTAGAAGGAGGCTTTGAAAAAGTTGAAGGTCTAAAGCCGGAGGCCTTAGCTGGAGCGAAACTTCTAATTGTTGGTGGAGCCAACTACACAGAGCGCAGTCAAGACCCAATGGATGAAACAAAATCGGCTCGGTTCAAAAAACTCTTGCTGGATTCTTCCGAGGGTATGTCGAGGCAGGTATTTATAGCCCAGCTATCTCAGCACTGCGAGCAAGAGCGAGAATACGGGTCATGCTCCCTTCACCTTACTCCGGCGGTGAGCTATGTCGGATAGACAGGTGTTCAAGTATTCCGCAAGTGAGATATTCAAGGTCATCAAGGACTTTGAATTGGCACCGGAGAAGATTCATGCCATTGAGAACGCTCCGCTTGATTCACCATCCCTGGTTGTCGCCGGAGCTGGTAGCGGTAAGACTGAACTACTCGCGGTTAGAGTGCTTTGGCTAGTTGCCAATGGCTTTGCAAGGCCCGAGCAAATCCTGGGGCTTACCTTCACCAAAAAAGCTGCCACCGAATTATCGAAGCGAATATTTGAGGCCCTGATTAGGCTTCGCGAAAGCTCCTACTGGCCGGAAGATCTTGAATTTGAATTTGTTACACCGACTATTTCCACCTACAACGCCTTTTCGAATCAGATCTTCCGCGATAACTCACTAGCGCTTGGCTACGAGAGTGAGTCGACGCTGCTAAGTGAGGCTTCGGCCTTTCAGTTGGCTAGGGAAGTTTGCGTTAGGTACGGATCCAGTGTTTCTGGAAGCTTAAGTGACCTAGAGCTGAATCTAGATAACCTCGTGCAAAAAGTTCTTGAGCTATCCCAGGCCATGAGTGATAACGGGGCAAGTGCCGAATCCATCCGCGAGCTGGTTGAGCAAACTGCTAACCAAATCGGGTCACTTCCCAAAAAAGCCGGTCAAGAAGTTGACTCGAGATTTGGATACATCGGGGATATGGTGGAGGCACTAAAGCCAACACCGCTGATTGCAGAACTTGCCGAGTTGTTCCAGAACGAGAAAAAGAAGCGCTCGGTGGTTGACTATTCAGATCAGGTAGCCCTCGCCTTTAGGGCCGTGACAGAGATAGATCAGGCTGCTGGTCAAATCAGGGAAAACTTTACCCAGGTACTTCTTGATGAGTATCAAGACACCTCGGTGCTACAAACCAAGCTGCTTTCGACACTGTTTTCAAACGCTTCTGTTTTTGGGGTTGGAGATCCCAACCAGTCGATCTATGGCTGGCGGGGAGCAAGTTCTTCAAACCTTGACCAGTTCGCTCTTGATTTTGGAAGTGCGAAGCACTTTTCACTTCAAACAAGCTGGCGAAACCCAACCAGCGTGCTCGTATTGGCTAACAAGATCTCCGAGCCTCTGGGAACCTTAGCAAGTTATGAAAGACGGCAGGAATTTTCTGAGCGGGTGCTGCCGGTAAAGCTGGTGGCCAAACAGGATGCGATTTCAGGAACTACTGACTTTGTGTTTGAGCAAGACATAGAGCGAGAGGCGGAAAAAGTCGCCAGCTGGCTAAAGCCAGCTGCAGCTTCAGGAAGAAGTTGTGCGGTGCTTATGCGCAAGAGATCTTCGATGGCGCTGTTTGTTGAGAAGTTGCAGCAGCAGGGGATTGAAGTGGAAGTTGTTGGGCTCGGGGGCCTTTTGGAACTTCCCGAAATTGTTGACCTGGTCTCAGCTTTGAAGGTGGTTCAGCGCGCCGATGCAGGAAGTGAACTCATCAGGCTCCTTACGGGAGCCAGGTGGCGCATAGGAATCAAAGATATTGACCGGCTTTTTGTGATTGCCAAAAAGCTCTCAGGACCAAAGCAAGAGGGAGTATTTCGCGAGGAGATCACGATAGTTGAAGCACTGGATGCGGTTCTGAACGAAAAGCTTGAGCTACTTAAGCAGTTCTCCGATGCTTCTTTGGCACGCCTTCGGGAAGCGGCCAGGCTATTTCAGAATCTTCGATCAGCTACCGCTTTGCCACTGACGGACTTTGTAAGGGTTTGTTGCGAAGAGCTTTGGCTCGACATCGAGCTTCGCGCCAACCCGAAGCTTCAAAACCCGATGGCCCAGCTTCAGTCCTTCTATGAAATCGTTGCTGGTTTCGGTACTGGCTCGGCAGCTTCACTACTCGGTCAGTTTCTGAATTGGTTGGACTACGCCGCCAAGAAAGAAAGATTTGAGATCCCTAAGGTGACTCCAGGTGCCGGGGTTGTACAGGTCCTAACTGTGCACGCCGCTAAAGGTCTCGAGTGGGATTACGTTGCGATTCCAAATCTCGTCGAGGATGATTTTCCCTCAAAGCCCAGGTCGACCTCGGGTTGGCTTTCGGGAGCCGAGCTACCGTTTCCGCTTCGCGGGGACGCCAACTCACTTCCGGTTTTTTCTCTCGAGGGTTGTCAAGCCCAGGCCGATGCCAAGGCGGCCGCTGAAAAGTTTAAGTCCGATAACAAGGAGCACCAGCTCCGAGAAGAGTTCAGACTTATTTATGTTGCAATCACGAGGGCCAAGCAAGCTCTGCTTTGCTCCGGTTCTTATTGGAAACCGGCTAACTCGGGAGCTAGAAAACCTTCAAGGTTTTTCACTGAGCTTGCCGATGGCCAATTTGATTTTCCTGAGAAGGAATCTGATGAAAACCCATTGGATCTAACTCCCAGAGCTCAAGCTTGGCCACTTGAGCCAATCGGTGATTCTCACCGTTCTTTAGTTGATCAGGCAGCGGCCTCGGTAGAAGAGGCGGCAGACAAATTTTTAAAAATTTCCGAAGCCGACTTTGCGGGGTCTAGGCTTCACGAAGAAATTGACATACTGCTTCGCGAACAAGACGATCGAATCAGAGCACTGTCCGAGATTGCACTCCCGGTTAGAATCCCAGCTTCTAGGTTCAAAGATTTTGTTGCGGACACAACTGCGCAAGCCGCCAACTACCTGAGGCCGGTTCCTTCGGAGCCATACCGCGCGACTAAGACTGGCACCGCCTTTCACACCTGGGTCGAGGATTTCCTCATCTCTGAGGTTGATAACCAAACCGGTGACATCGAAGATCTCGCCGAGGTGTTCAAAAATTCCAGGTTTAGGGATCTGCCCCGCGAGGACGTTGAGGTTGAAATTAATCTGACCCGAGGGCTAAACACGTTCGTTTGCAAATTGGATGCCGTGTTCAAAGTCGGTGACCGTTTTGAGATAGTCGACTGGAAAACCGGTGCGGCTCCCAAGACCAAGGCGGAGCAGGAGAGCATGGCCCTGCAGCTGGCCCTCTATCGCTTTGCTTACTCGGAGCTTCGATCAATTCCAATCGAAGCGATTGACGTTAGTTTTTATTTCGTTGCCGACGATTTGGAATTGATTCCAGATACTGTCTTGAGCCCGAAAGAGCTAATTGAGTTATGGGACAGGCTGTTTAGTTAAAACAGTTCGTCGTTTTTTGTTTCCGGTGTGCCCGACTGCTCGCCAAGTTTTTGCTGGGCGATGGTGCTTGCAAGAGGAGCCGCGTGCAAGCGCTCGGCTTTGCCCGATTCCACTTCTTCGGTGAGAACTAGCAACATTCCAACGGCATCTTCGATGATTTCTTGGTTGCCGGTTGAATATCCGTGGAGTAGCCACCTGGTTAGCTCAAGCTCGCTATATAGGAGAGCGCGAGGCCAGATGTTGCTGTCGGCTCCGGGTCTTGCTTCGTAGTATCTAGCCATAAGGTTTCTTGAAAGTTCAGGTGCTGCACCTCCAAGGATCCAGGCGAGGTCCTCGGCTGGGTCTGCGATTCGAAGTCCGGACCAGTGCAAGACACCGGAGACTTTTCCATCTAGCTCTAGCATGCTGTGTCCGTTTAGGCTGCCGTGAATAACGGTTGGCTGGTATCTGAACAAGCTGATGTCTTCGAGTGCTGATTCCCAGCGCTGGAGCAGTACCGGAGGGACCTTACCGGTTTGGGCAGCTCGATCCAGTTCTGAAACTCGATACTTGAGGTTTGAAGACGGATCAAGCTCTGGGAAACCGGCGGCTTGAACTAGCTCGGCTGGAAGTTTGTGAATTGTCGCAATCGCGGTTGCGATACTCAGGGTCAGATCAGAGATTGCTTCGACTTGGGATATCTCGATTGAGTTTCCATAGACAAAGTTGAAAACCATCGCGCGCGCTCCGTTGGAGTCTTGGGTGTCGCCGACTAGCTGACTGACCTCAAAAGGCAAGTTCATTCGAATTACAGGAGTAAAAGTCCTGATGGCACGAATTTCAGCCTCTAGCTCTGTTCCCGCACTCGCACTGTTGGCCATGCGAACCACGAAGTGCTCACCGCTCTTTGCGGTTAGTAAGGCGGCATCAAATGCGCCCGAAGTTCCGCCATCTAAGTGCTTAACCTGGGCGAAGTCGAACTGGGGAACGGCGTCTTTCGCTAGTGCCGCTAAAATCAAGGGAGATCTAGCCATGGATTTAGGTTAGACAACATTGCCCAATCTATTCAGTATCGCCACGCGAGGGATAAAGTGACCCGGAATCAGCTACCACCTCTAGCTCGCCAGGCACTAGATCGTGACTACTTATCCCGCGACATCCCAGACCTGTTTACTGAGCTTAGAAAAACCCCCAATTCGCTTGCCCTGCTGATGTGTGAAGGCAAGGTGTTACTTGGCCCCGAGGCGGGGGTAGCCCTTGATCTTCGGCCCCTTGCTAGTGCTCCGGATGGTGCACTACTTATCTATCTTGGAAAAGCTGATCGGGAAGAAAAAACGGCGTCCAAAGGCAGTGCAATTTGTCTAGCGGTTATCTCAAAGCAGCAGGCTGACCAAATAGAGCCAGAGCCAAAGCGCTGGGTGAGTCTTCGAGCCTCCGGTGGGGCCCTGTCGGATTTGGATGCCGGTATCTTTACTCAGGGTCTTGCACTAAGCAACTGGCACCAGAGCCATGCTCACTGCCCGAACTGCGGAAGCGAAACCAAAATAGAAAAGGCTGGCTGGGTCCGGCGCTGTGAGAAAGACAACCTCGAGTTATTTCCAAGAACTGATCCGGCCATAATCGTTTCAATAGTTGACGAAAGTGATCGTCTTTTGCTGGGCTCACAGGGGGTTTGGGAAGAAAATCGCTGGTCAGTTCTTGCTGGTTTTGTTGAACCCGGTGAATCGCTCGAAGCAGCTGTAGTGAGAGAGATGAAGGAAGAGTGTGGTCTGGACGTCACAGAACCTGAGTACATCTTCTCTCAGGGCTGGCCATATCCTTTATCGCTAATGCTGGGCTTTAGCGCAAAGGCCAAATCCTCTCAGCAATTACTACCCGACGGCGAAGAGATTGTTCGACTGCGCTGGTTTTCTAGAGCTGAGCTGCAGGCGGAAGCGAGTGAGCTTTTACTTCCGGGTAAGGCAACCATCTCTCGAGCCATGATTGAGCTTTGGTTCGGCAAAGAAATTTCTTCAGCTAGCGAAACTTTGAGCAATGGTCACTAGTAGCGCCGCAGAGATTCTTGAGGGGCTTGATCCAAAGCAGCAAGTTGCTGCGCAAGCTCTGGTTGGCCCAACCTGTATTTTGGCGGGAGCGGGAACTGGAAAGACCAGAACCGTGACCCACCGGATCGCTTATGGAATTGCGACAGGTCATTTTGCGGCAAATCGAGTTTTGGCACTTACTTACACAAACCGCGCGGCCGGAGAGCTCAGGTCAAGGCTTCGAGCACTCGGAGTCGGAGCGGTCTCGGTTAGGACTTTTCACGCCGCGGCATTGGCACAGCTGGAGTACTTTTGGCCACAGCATGTTGGAGTTCCGGCACCTTCGATTTTAGATTCTAAGGCCAAGATGATTGGGCTAGCCGCCAAGTCGCTCTCAATCAACTTAGATAATGCAGCCCTTCGAGATATGGCAAGCGAAATTGAATGGAGAAAGTATTCGATGCTTTCAATGGAGCAGTACGCCGAGCTTTCGGATTCCAGGCCTAAAGTTGCGGGCCTAAGTTTCCAAAAAAATCTTGAGATTCAAAAAATCTACGAACAGGAAAAAATCCGGGCCCAAAAACTAGATTGGGAGGATGTCCTGGTACTAACCTTGGGACTTCTTCGGGCCGAACCGCGAGCTTTGGCCCATGTCCAAAGCCAGTACCGATTTTTCACGGTTGATGAGTATCAGGATATCTCGCCGCTGCAGCACGCACTTTTGGATCAGTGGCTCGGAGAGCACGCTGAACTTTGTGTGGTGGGAGATCCGAACCAGACCATTTACTCTTTCACCGGAGCAAGCAGTGAATTTCTCCGAGGCTTTGCCGACCGCTTTCCGGGGGCAAGCATTGTTGATCTAACTACCAACTACCGCTCCACTCGGCAGATAGTTTCCTTCGCTAATCGCCTAACTAGCGATGTTCAACTTGGGGGTTCCCTGGAAGCCGCGGGCCCACCTGGTGTGGCACCGCAAATCACAAAGTATGAATCCGCCCAAGTAGAAGCTAAGGCAGTGGCAACTGTAATCTCGGAAGCTATCTCGTCAGGAATTCCAAAAAGTGAGATTGCGGTTTTGTACCGGATAAATAACCAGTCCGAGGCTTTAGAGCGTGCCCTTGATTCACTGGGTATTAGCTATCAGCTTCGCGGTGGGGAGCGTTTTTTCTCTAGGCCTGAAATTAAAAGTGCGGTGCAACTTATTAGAGCTGAGGCACTTAGCCCATCGGGCAAACCTCTTCATCAGGCGGTTAGCGATATAGTTCGATCTTTGGGATGGCAAGCATCTAAACCAACCGAGGTTGGTGTGGTCGCGGGTAAGTGGGAAGCGCTGAATTCATTGCTATTGATGTTAGATGAACTTCCCGAGGGTTCCGAGATTAAAGATTTCGCTCTAGAGCTTGCCGATCGGGCACACTCTCAGCACGAACCGACCACCGAGGCGGTCACCCTTTCAACCATCCACGCGGCCAAAGGGCTTGAGTGGCCGATGGTGTTTATCGTTGGAGTCAACGAGGGCTACCTGCCGATCAGCTATGCCAAGACTCCCGGCGCAATTCAAGAAGAAAAAAGACTTCTTTATGTCGGCATAACAAGGGCCATGCGCGAGCTGAGGATTTCCTACGCGAGTTTCGATGCTCTCAGGGAAAGATCCCCCTCGAGGTTTATTACCTTGCTACAGGCAGGCTCAGCTCAGTAGGTCCCGAAGGGCGGCGTCCATTGCGTCGTCGGTTCCCTGGCTTCTAAGTTTTTGAATAAGTGGTTTTGGGTTTTCGATGTCTTCGTTGGTTGGCATTAGATCCGGGTGCGACCAGATAGAGTCTCGCTTTTTGGCTCCCACCTCATCGGTGATGGCATTCCAAAGCGCGGACGCTTCGCGAAGTTTTCTTGGTCTAAGCTCTAATCCAATCAGCGTGAGAAAGGTTTTTTCTGCAGGTCCTCCCGCGGAGCGGTTTCTTCGGACAATTTCGGCAATCGCGGCAGCCCTGGGTAGGCGAGTTGTGGCTCGCTGCGTGACGCAGTCAACCCAACCTTCGATCAGTGCCAAAACAGTCTCGATTCTTTCAAGCGCCTGGGTCTGGGAAGGGGTTCTTGGAGAAATGAGAGCTCCGGTTTCTAGAGCTTTTTGGATATTTCCGATATCGGCCGGGTCAAAGTTTTCAGACATTTCAACCATTCGTGAGTTGTCTATCGTTATTTCTTTTGCGTAAGAGGTGATCAAGTTAACGGTGTATTCCCGAAGCCACTTGCTGTGCTTGAACAACCTGGCATGAGCCAGCTCCCGAATCACCAGGTAAAAATAAATCTGGTCTGATTCTTCGTCAAGCTCTTCAACTGTCTGGGCGAGGTTTTGCGCAACAAAGGCAGCCCTTGGTTCCTTGAAGATAGGTAGCCCAATGTCGCCTCCACTCAGTACCTCTTCGGCGAGCTTTCCAAGTGCCTGACCCAACTGCATCGCAAACATAACCGACCCGGCTGATTTCATAAGACCGCTGGCTTGAGAAATGAAGCCAGAAAACTCCTCGGGTAGGTTCTCTTGGAAGTTTTCGGTTAGGGCATCCGCCATCCGATTTGCCACCGGTGTTGCAAGGTCCTTGAATAGGCCAAGAGAGTCGGTAATCCATAGCTCTCTTGAAAGAAGCTTCGGCTCAGATGAGAGTGACGCTATCTCGGTTGCCTCGTCGAGCCACAATCTTCCGGTGGCTGACGCATTAGTTATCGCTTGGCCGACGGATTCGGGAACTGGCTTTTTTCTTTGATTTGCTATTTGCCTTGCCTGAGTCTCGACAAGTTGCCAATTCACTCCATCGACTTGCTCACCCGGAACAATTGCGCTTGTGAGGTTTGAAAGCAAGTCTTGGATTGACTGGGGATCAATTGGAAGGCCGGCCGCTTTGGCGATTTCCTCTGGCTCAAGTCTTTCACCAGCTAGGAACCTGCGAAGGAGTGCTTCGAAATCCTCTGGCCTTGGCTCTTCCACTTCTTTTATCTCCTGATTCGCTCTGATTCAAGGCTACTTGTTGAACTGGGAAATATGGGAGTCAGTAGCTAGCAGCTTGCTGGGTGTTCGCCGAGAGCGTTCATAAATCGGGCAAATAGAATAGGGGGCTCGCCTAGGCTTTAGAACAACACAACATCTCAGGGCGGTAATGACTTTTTTCCAAAAGCGACAGTTCAAATCAAACGCTCTGGTGCGGGCAAAGCGGGGTGTGGGTTTTTTCACCGCCTTAACATTTATCGCCGGATTTGCTACCCTCTTGATTCTCCCGACGCCTTATTTGATCGAGCGGCCAGGTCCAACCTTTGACGTCTTGGGTGAGATTTCCGGTGAGCCGGTTATCAAGATAAACAACGAACCAAGCTACGACTCCGAGGGCAGACTCGATGTATTGACCGTGAGCATCGTTGGAAGGCCCGAGCGGACCCCGAACTGGGTTGAAATTGGGCTGGCCTGGATTGATTCAACTCAGAAGGTGGTTCCGGTGGAGGCGCTATACCCACCGAATCGAACCAGCGAAGAGGTTCGGGCTGAGTCCAGCGCGATGATGGAAGTTTCACAACAGGATGCTATTGCCGCAGCGCTCGGGTTTTTGGGCTACGAAACCCCCAGAGAAATCTACATTTCCGAAGTAACCGCCAACTCGGCATCGAGCGGCAAGTTGGTGGCGGCTGACTTTGTGATTTCAGTGAACGGTGAAAGGCTTCTAAACAGCGAACAGCTGAGAGAAATAATAGGAGCATGGGATGAGATTTCCCCGGTAGATGTCACTGTGAACCGCTCCGGGACCCTAGTGACCCAACAGATCACACCTAAAAAAGATGCTGAGGGTAATTTCAGGCTCGGCATTTTGGTTGGTTACAGATACGATTTTCCGGTCGAAATCGAACTTCAGTTAGGCGATGTTGGAGGACCATCCGGCGGAATGATGTTTGCACTTGGAATAATTGACCGTTTAACGCCGGAGGGAATAACCGGTGGTTTGCACATTGCCGGAACCGGAACTATTCAACAATCGGGGATTGTTGGCCCAATTGGCGGGGTAGTTCAGAAGCTGCACGGTGCGAAAGCTGCCGGAGCGACAGTTTTTCTTGCTCCAGCTGGGAATTGCCGTGAAATTGCTGGGAATGAACCCAGTGGGCTCAGGGTGGTTAAAATAGAACAACTGAGAGATGCCGTTTCGGCCCTTGAAAAGCTTTCAAAGAACCAAGACTTGGCAAGCCTGCCTAGCTGTACCAACTAGAAATCAGGAGAACGATGACTCAAGCAACAGCCGCACCAATTGGAAGACCTAGGGTCTCGCCAGCCACAATCGCTTTGATTGTCTTGGTGGTTATCGGAGCCATTTTGCTGAGCCTCGCGGACTTGTATACCGACGTCATGTGGTTTGACCAGCTCGGCTACTTGAGCGTTTTGGCAACCCAGATCCTGTCTCAAATTGGGCTCTTCTTCGCTTCCGCGGTTATCTTTGGCCTGATAACAGGACTGAGCCTTGGTTTGGCCTATCGATTCAGACCCGTATACATCAGATTCCCTGATGAGAGCTCGCCGTTTGAGCAGTACCGTCAACTACTTGAGCAGCTAAGAAAAGTAGTCATGATTGGTGTCCCAATTATTTTGGGTGTTTTGGCAGGGCTAGCAGTTGCCCCGTCTTGGGGAATCGTTCAGACCTTTATAAACCGCACCCCGTTTGGTCAAACTGACCCTCAATTTGGTTTAGATATTTCTTTCTACCTCTTCGAGCTACCTTTTTACACTGGCCTAGTGGGCTTTTTGTCCGGAGCCCTACTTCTTGGGCTACTGCTGACCGCAGCAGTTCACATAATTTACGGCAGCATTAAGTTCAACGGCCGCGAAACCTTTGTTTCGAAAGCCGCAAGGGTTCAGATCGGCGTTTTGGCGTTCTTGTACCTACTGGCGCAGGGAGCATCGCTTTGGTTGGATCAGTACCTAACCCTCACTAGCTCTAGTGGCCTGTTTACCGGAGCCACTTTCTCTGATGTAAACGCGACCATTCCAGGACTTCAGATTTTGTCCCTGATTTCTGTTGTTGTGGCTTTGCTGTTTTTGTTGGCAGCTTTTGTTGGAAGGTGGCGCCTACCGGTGACGGCAACCGGTTTGATGGTAGTTAGCTCGCTCGTCCTCGGTGGATTATTCCCTTGGGCAGTTCAGACTTTCCAGGTAGTGCCAAACGAAAGAACACTTGAGTCGCCATTTATTGATCTGAACATCAAAGCAACCCGCGATGCCTACGGCATCGATGTGGTTGAAAAGGTTGATTACAACGCCAGAACAGACGCGACTCCTGGAGCGCTTCGCGCTGATGCCGAGACCACAGCCTCGATCCGAATTATTGACCCGGCCCTGGTGAGTGCATCATTCAGGCAGCTCGAGCAGTTCCGTCAGTACTACAACTTCCCAAACCTTTTGGATGTTGACCGCTACGAGATCGATGGAGTAGTTCAGGACACTGTGATTGCGGTTCGTGAGCTAAACCAGGGCGGTCTTGGAGACTCTCAGTCCTGGTACAACAACACAATTGTTTACACCCACGGCTACGGTGTGGTTGCTGCCTTTGGAAACCAGAGAACCGTGGATGGACAGCCGGTCTTTATGCAGTCTGGAATTCCAACAATTGGAGAACTTGGTGAATTTGAGCCCCGAGTTTATTTCGGTGAGAACTCTCCGCCCTACTCAATCGTTGGGGCACCAGAGGGCGCTCCGCCACTAGAGCTTGACTTCCCAGCCGGTGAGGGCGAAGACAACCAGACCTATAACACCTTCTCGGGTAGCGGTGGTCCAATGATTTCTGGAATCATTCCTAGGCTTGCCTACGCCTTGAAGTTTCAGAGCGAGCAGATTCTGCTCTCGGATGCAATCAACTCCGAGTCACAGATTCTCTATGACAGAAACCCCAGAGACCGGGTCTCGGCTGTAGCGCCTTACCTAGAGCTGGATTCAGATGTCTACCCTGCAATTGTTGACGGCCGCCTTGTTTGGATTGTCGATGGCTACACAACTTCGAACAACTACCCGTACTCTCGCTCCGAGAGCCTTGCACCGATGATTGCAGACAGCACATCCGCGAACATCCTGTTGCGAGGAAACGTCAACTACATCAGAAACTCGGTCAAGGCAACCGTTGACGCGTACGACGGCAAGGTGACTCTCTACCAGTGGGATGATGAAGATCCAGTTCTAAAAACCTGGATGAAGGTTTTCCCTGACACCGTATTGCCCATGTCTGAGATGTCAGGAGATCTAATGGCACACGTTAGATATCCATCTGATCTATTCAAGATTCAAAGGGCGCTCCTGGGTGCTTACCACGTCACAGACGCAGGATCTTTTTACTCTCAGCAGGACGCTTGGATGACACCAAATGATCCAGTTAACGGAGCAGGACTCGGAACTTTGCAGCCCCCGTATTACCTAACAATGCAGGTTCCTGGAACTGACAGTCCAAACTTCTCCATCTATTCAACGTTTATTCCTCGCTCGACCGGGGAGTCGGCTAGAAACGTTCTAACTGGATACCTGGTAGCGAACGCCGATGCCGGAAAAGTTGCCGGAGAAATCTCTCCAGATTACGGACGCCTAACGCTGCTCACCCTTCCAAGAAGCACGATTGTTCCAGGACCTGGACAGGTGCAGAACAACTTCAACGCCGATTCGCAAGTTTCAAGCCTCTTGAATATCTTGAGGCAGGGTGAAACCCGAGTTCTGAACGGAAACCTGCTTACCCTTCCAGTCGGTGGCGGTTTGCTTTACGTTCAGCCGGTTTACATCCAGTCCACCGGTGAAACCAGCTTCCCGTTGCTACAGAAGATTCTTGTTGCCTTCGGTGACCAGATTGCGTTCGAAGACACTCTCGATCAGGCTCTGACCGAGCTGTTTGGTTCCTCAGAGGGCGCACCTGCTCCAGCGCCAACAGATCCAGACGCAGAGCCCGCCGACCCATCAGTTCCGAGCGAGCCAGCCGCACCTTCGGTGAACCTGCAGTTGGCTCTTCAGCAGGCTCTCGAAGCAATTCGCGAAAAGGAAGCTGCGATGGCTGCAGGTGACTGGACGGCGTTTGGACAAGCCGAACGCAAGCTCGAAAGAGCAATCCAAGCCGCTCTTGATGCAAGCCGTTAGGAAGTTGCAGGCCCAAGGTTGAAAAGTGGTACATTAGAGATTCGCCGCGGGGTGGAGCAGTTCGGTAGCTCGCCGGGCTCATAACCCGGAGGTCGTAGGTTCAAATCCTGCCCCCGCAACCACTTGCGTAAAAACCCCATCCACTGGATGGGGTTTTTCGTTTGTGTAAAACTTCTGAAAAAAATACTCATGCAACTTACATTTTTTCTTATGAGAAAAAATCTAGTTGCAAGTCTTAGTTTTGCCAGTGTTTTAGTTGCTACAGCAATAGTTGGCTTTGATGCTCAACTCGCCATGGCTTGTTCAGCTAGCGGTTCGGGTTCTGGGCTATCCCACGGTTCGAGCCTTGGTTCTGGATCGGTGACTGTCTGCGTTGGATCAAGCACCGGAAGCTCGGGCTCTTCTTGGACTCAGACGACAACCAAGACGGTGATTGTAAAAGTAGCAAAAAAGAAAAAGTCGACATCAAAAAAGACCAGCAATGTAGCCGCAAAGCCAGTTGCCAAGCCCACTCCCAAAATCAAGCCGGTTAGTTGCCCAAGCGCGGCCCAGCTTTCCAGCATGCCTCGGTCAGCCGATGCGGCCGAACGGTGGGTGGTAGGAGTTTGTTCGCCTACGGCCAAAGTTTCGGTAGCCCCAAAGCCCGTCGTAAAAATTTCCTCAAAACCAAAGGAGCGTTTTGAAACTCGGACGATAACCGAGACAATCACTTTTGAGAGTCCGGGGTATTCCTACTCCTCGAGGGACGAGGCTGAGTTTTACCCAAACCCCCTGAAGGCCTCTATGGCTCCAGGGAACGTTTTAGGAATTGGGCAGTTGGTTAGTTTCTCATCGAATCCCTCATCGCACTACGGGGTATCTCAAATTTTGGGTAAACAAGCTCAGGTTCACTTCCTGCCTGTTGAGAGCGGGTGGTCCTTTAGTGACGGGCCGACAAGCGTCGGAGCCGACATCAATAGGTCTTTTCAAGCAGCCGGTAAGTACAAGGCCCAGGCCTGGGTCAGTTATCAGCTCAGATATCGCCTATTGGGGGAGTCCAGTTGGCAGGAGGTGGCGGGGCAACTGACAGTTGATAGCAACACCCTGGAGGTATTGGTTGGGGCGATGTATCTCAAGGGTGATCAGGCCAGTCAGGGCGCACTTCTTGTGGGGGAAGACTGCACCGGTCGAGCAAAAGCCTTCGGCTGCGTTCTCTAGTCAATTAGAGGGAATCTATCGGGCTCAATTGAGGTTCCTTTCAGTATCTGCTCAGATTCGTTTGACATGATGTAAGCAGATGAAAGGCCAATTAAGAACATGACTACTCCAGATAATGATCCGAGCGGACTAAGTCGAGCTAACAGCTATAACAAGCAGTTCTTGTTTGACCCGCCAGCACCGCTTCCGCCTGCCAAGGCCAAGAAAAAGCGCAATCGAGAAAAGCGCCTAACATTTTTCACAGCAACCTCGGTAGCTGTTTTGGGCGCAATTATTGGTGCTTCGGTTGGTGCCGGCGCGGGAGTTGTAGCTCACAATTACTTAACTCGTCCGGCCGCCATAGTTGTGAACAACTTGGAAAACGTCAACTGGGCAACTGCCGCTTCCGCCACAGCAGCTCCTTCTGTTGTGACCATCAGAGTTTCTGGAGGGTCATCCGGTGGTAATGGTTCCGGTGTTGTACTGACGGCAGATGGCTACATCCTTACTAATGCACACGTGGTGAGCGTTAATGGCTCAACTTCAAATGTTCGACTCTCGGTTCGAACTAATGACGGGGGAGTATATTCGGCCACTTTGGTCGGTGCGGATCCAACTAATGATTTGGCCGTTGTAAAAATTGAGCCAACTAAGCCGCTCACTCCAATCCAGTTTGCCAACTCAGGGCTAATCAACGTTGGGGATCAAGTTGTAGCAATTGGAGCGCCGCTTGGACTTGAAGCAACGGTCACCAAGGGCATCGTGTCTGCCCTAAATAGAACAATCCAGGTTGCGTCCTCAGAATCTCCTGACCAGTCAAGTCTTGAGTTCTGGTCAGGAAATACCGGACGGCCAATCAATCTGAATGTGATTCAAACCGATGCGGCAATCAACCCGGGCAACTCCGGGGGTGCGCTTGTGAACGACCGCGGCGAACTAGTTGGCATCAATGTCGCAATTGCGACGGCTGGAACTTTCTCTCAGTCGGGGAACATCGGGGTTGGCTTTGCAATTCCGGCCAATGTCGCCAAACGAATCTCGGAAGAAATAATTGTGGAGGGAGTTGCAAGTCACGGCCTTCTGGGCGCCCTGGTTTCCGATGCGATGTCTTCGCAAGATGGAGCTGGCTTTCCAATTGGGGTTCAGGTTGTTGAAGTGACTCCGGGCGGAGCCGCGGAGCTTGCTGGCATTAGGGCGGGGGATGTCATAACAAAAATAGATGGGAAGCCACTAACCACAGCCAGCGAACTTACTGCAGCCGTTAGGCAGGAGCCAGCGGGTGCGATGGTTAGGATTGAACTCACTCGCGGCGACACGAGACTAGTTCTTGATGTTGTTTTACAAAGTGCTGAAGATTAGACAGGAAACTCCAAGTGAACCAACCAGCTCCGCTTCAGACTGAACAGCTTGGTACTGACACAAGCACTGAGCCAAAGCTCATCGAACCAGGTGACCACGAGCGTTTTTCCCACTACGTAAAAAAAGACAAAATTGTCGAGTCGGCGGTTATGGGAACACCAGTTATTGCTCTTTGTGGCAAGGTGTGGGTTCCCGGAAGAGACCCGAAGAATTTTCCAGTCTGTCCCGCGTGTAAGGAAATTCATTCCAAGCTGAAACCTGGCGACGAGGAAAAAAACTAAACGAAGTTCGTTGGTATCGCCGGCTCACCTTTTGTGAGTCTTAGAGCACTAGCCGGTAAAGCCCGCTTGGCTTTTTCATGGTGAAGCCTTGCCGACTCCACTCCAGATTTACCAGTCAGGCCCTCTTTGAGATCTCCGTTTTGAACTAGCGGGATAAGCAGTTCTCGATCGGTTGGGTTTGGTTCGCTCGGGGTGGCGGAGTTAATTCTTTCGGAAACGGCGATTCCATTCTCATCATGTCGCCGAACCGCGTACTTTCTTCCGCCCAGATTGGTTTTGCTGGCCGACTGCTTAGACACGGCGTGCCAGTCACCCTCGTCATTTTCATAGGCGACCATCTTGTAGACGAAACCGGCAGCGGGAACCCCTGAACCGGTGACCACCGAGGTGCCAACTCCATATGCATCAACCGGGGCAGCCGCAAGAGCGGCAATGGCGAATTCATTCAAGTCATTTGTGACTGTGATTTTTGTTGCCTTAGCTCCCAGTTTGTCTAACAGTGCACGGGCCTTTGCAACCTCAATTGGTAGATCCCCCGAGTCAATCCTTACCCCGGCAAGGTTTGTTCCGGCAACGCTGATGGCATTTTCAATGCCGGTCTCAATGTTGTAGGTGTCTACTAAGAATGTGGTGTTTTGTCCAAAGGCTTCGAGCTGAGCCTCGAAGGCCTGCTGCTCGGTTTCGTGCAGCAGGGTAAAGGCGTGCGAGGCCGTTCCCATGGTTGGGATGCCGAAGCTTCGCCCTGCTTCAAGATTTGAGGTTGCGCTAAAGCCCGCTATGTAGGCCGCCCTTGCCGCGGCAACTGCCGATGATTCTCCGGTACGCCGAGAGCCCATTTCGGAAACACTTCTTTTACCCGCTGCAGTGACCATGCGGCTGGCTGCACTTGCAACCGCGCTGTCGTAGTTGAGCACCGAGAGAATAAGCGTTTCAAGAATTACCGCTTCCGCAAAAGTTGCCTCAACAATGAGCACGGGGGAGTAAGGGAAGTAAACCTCTCCCTCCGCATAGCCAAATATGTTTCCGGAGAATTTATAGGTTGAGAGCCAGCTCGCAGTTTCTTGGTTTACTATTTTTTCCTCAAGGAGCCAGGAAATTTCCTGATCCGTGAATTGAAAATCCCGAATCAACTCGAGCAGTCTTCCGGAACCTGCAAATACACCGTAGCGGCGGCCACCGGCGAGAGTTCTTGAAAAGACTTCAAAGACCGCTTTGCGGTGAGCTTTTCCAGACTGAAGGGCCGCCTGGAGCATTGTCAGCTCGTAGCGATCCGTTAGTAGAGCACTGGTCGAAAGCACAATCAAAGCCTAGCCCGAGGAGCCGGCAATAGAATTGGGGCGTGAGTCAACCGCGAAGCAGTGCGCCAATTGGAGTCTTTGACTCCGGTGTTGGCGGGCTCACGGTAGCTCGGGCCATCATCGATCAGCTTCCAAACGAATCCATTATTTATGTCGGGGATACCGCAAACACTCCCTACGGGCCCAAGCCGCTATCAGAAGTTCGTGAATTAGCTCTGGCCGTAATGGACAAATTGGTTGACGAAGGTGTGAAGGTCCTGGTAATCGCCTGCAACTCGGCCTCGGCTGCAGTTCTTCGAGACGCCCGGGAGCGATATACCGAAGGACGAGGAATCCCCGTAGTTGAAGTTATTCAACCGGCGGTGAGAAGAGCGGTTGCCTCGACCTCCAAGGGGAAAGTTGGAGTGATCGGAACTTTGGCAACCGTGAATTCGAGGGCTTATGACGACGCCTTCGCTGCCGCCGTTGAAGTTGAACTGTTTAGAGCTGCTTGTCCGAGTTTTGTTGACTTCGTCGAGCGCGGCATAACTTCGGGCCCAGAAATAATGGAATCAGCCAAGAAGTACCTGACACCACTCAAAGAAGCCGGTGTTGACACCCTGGTTCTTGGTTGCACTCACTATCCACTTCTAACCGGCGCCATTTCTCTAGTTATGGGAGATCAGGTCACTCTGGTTTCTTCTGCGGAAGAAACGGCCAAAGATCTATACAAGGTGTTGGTGGATAATGATTTGCTTCGAATTGAATCAAGTGCTCCAACTTTGGTCTTTCGTGCCACCGGCGATGCGTCCGATTTTGAGAAACTGGCAAAAAGATTTTTGGGGCCAGAAGTTTCCACCGTGGAAAAGCTTTAACAATAGGGAGTAAGTGACTTGGACAGAATAGACGGACGTAAGGTAGATCAGTTGCGCGAAGTAACTGTGGAGCGCGGGTGGTCCGCTCACGCGGAGGGCTCAGCACTGATTAGCTTTGGAGCTACCAAGGTTTTGTGCACCGCTTCTTTCACGAACGGCGTTCCACGTTGGAAAGTTGGAAAGGGTGAGGGTTGGGTTACCGCAGAGTACTCGATGTTGCCAAGGGCTACCCACACCAGATCTGACCGCGAAGCGGTCAAGGGTAAACTCGGCGGTCGAACTCACGAAATTTCTAGACTGATTGGACGCGCACTTCGTTCGATAGTTGATTTCAAGGCCCTGGGCGAAAACACCATCGTGATTGACTGCGATGTATTGCAGGCTGACGGTGGAACCAGAACCGCAGCAATCACGGGAGCGTACATAGCGCTGGTGGATGCGATCGATTGGGGGAAAGCCAATAATTTCATCTCTGAAAAAAAGCAGCCGCTGTCTGATTCAATTGCGGCTATTTCGGTTGGCATCATCGACCAAGTTCCGATGTTGGATTTGTCATACACCGAGGATGTTCGGGCGGATACCGATATGAACGTTGTTGTGACGGGTTCCGGAAAGTTTGTCGAGGTCCAGGGGACCGCTGAGGCCGCGCCTTTTGATAGAGAAGAGCTCGACGCTCTGCTGGATCTTGCCCTCAAGGGAACCAAAGAGCTAACGGCTATCCAGCAAGCAATTCTTCAGGACCCGAGGGGCTAACTTGCGTTTGGTTCTGGCAACTCATAACGCCCACAAGGTGAAAGAAGTAGCAGCAATACTTGAGCCGATTCTTGAGGGGCTAACCGTCGACGGCTATGACGGACCCGAGCCGTTAGAAGACGGGACATCGTTTTTGGAAAATGCCTTGATCAAGGCAAGGGTTGCTTTTCGGCACACCGGACAAACTTCAATCGCTGATGATTCTGGAATCTCAGTTGAGATACTCGGTGGGTCACCGGGTATTTTTTCAGCCGGTTGGTCGGGCTCTAGAGACGATGCTAAGAATCGGCAACTGCTGCTGGCTCAGTTGGCTGACATTCCAGAGCAAAGTCGGCAGGCAAGCTTTATTTGCACCATTGCGATGGTTGGCCAGGATGGTGAACAAAGCTTTACCGGGGTGTGGCCGGGGAGGATTGGGTATGCCGATTCCGGCTCAAACGGATTTGGCTACGACCCAATTTTTATTCCGGAGGGTTTCGAGGTCTCCGCTGCTGAGCTTGAGCCGATGGTCAAAAACTCGATTAGCCATAGAGCGATGGCACTCTCGCAACTGGCTAGCTATTTGCGCCCCCAGTAGGATTCGAACCTACGCTCCCGCCTCCGGAGGGCGGTGCTCTATCCCCTGAGCTATGGGGGCAATGCGCTCCAAGCCTAACAGCGTGGCTTGAAATGGGCCTTTCTCGGTATGATTTAAGCGAATTCCCTTTACTTTCCTAAGGTGTTTCTCACCGCCGAGATCTTTGAATTCTTTATTTAGCTCCTAATTGTGAGGCCAATCTTGACTCCAGCAGAGTTAGCTGTAGCCATTCGTCGCATCTTGGTCGAGATGCAAGCCGATGGCTCGCTTTCTGCGGCCGAACTGCCGTCTGAGATTGTTGTGGAGCGGCCAAAAAACCGTGATCATGGAGATTGGGCCACCAACGCAGCGATGCAGCTCGCCGGCAAATTCGACCTCGCACCCAGAGCATTTGCAGATCTTTTGGCTCCGCGAATCGAAGCTCTCGAAGAAGTGTCAAAGGTTGACATCGCAGGGCCCGGATTCATAAACATCACTTTGAACCTGGCAAGTGCCGGCATGCTCGCCAAAACAATCGTTGATGCAGGTTCCAGCTACGGTAGGGGCGAATCGCTCAAGGGACTGAAGATGAACCTAGAGTTTGTTTCTGCAAACCCCACCGGTCCAATCCACATGGGGGGAACCCGCTGGGCCGCTGTTGGAGATTCCTTGGCTAGAGTCCTTGCTTCGCAGGGTGCGGAAGTCACCAGGGAGTACTACTTCAACGACCACGGTGAGCAAATTGACCGCTTTGCCAGATCTTTGCTAGCTCGCGCCAAGGGACTTCCGGCTCCCGAGGATGGCTACGGCGGTCAGTACATCGAGCAAATAGCTAATGCGGTTCTAACATCTGCGACCGAAGACATTCTTTCTCTCAGCGAGGAGGATGCCCAGGAGGCATTTAGAGCCGCCGGTGTTGAGCTGATGTTTCTAGAAATCCGCGAGTCCCTGCAGGAATTCGGAGTGGAGTTCGATGTTTATTTCCATGAGAACTCACTCCACGACTCCAAGGCAGTAGAAAGAGCCATCGCGAAACTTCGCGATCTAGGTCACGTTTTTGACGAAGATGGCGCCGTTTGGCTTCGCTCGACAGAGTTCGGCGATGACCGCGACCGCGTGATTGTTAAGTCTGACGGAAAGCCCGCCTACATCGCCGGCGATTTGGCTTACTACTTGGATAAGAGAGAGCGTGGCTTTGATCGGTGCCTCATCATGCTCGGTGCCGATCACCACGGTTACGTTCAACGAATGATGGCGATGTGTGCGGCCTTTGGCGATGAGCCGGGAGTGAATCTAGAAATCTTGATTGGCCAGATGGTAAATCTACTCCGTGACGGTGAGCCGGTTCGAATGTCAAAGCGCGCGGGCACGGTAGTCACCATGGAGGATTTAGTTGAGGCAGTTGGTGTTGATGCGGCCAGGTATGCGCTCGCAAGATCATCATCGAACTCACAGCTGGATATCGATCTTGCTCAGCTTTCCAAAAAGACCAACGACAATCCTGTTTTCTACGTGCAGTATGCACACGCTAGAACCCAGCAGGTGGCGGTGAACGCCAAGAGCATGAGCGTTGATCATTCCATGTTTGATCCTTCTCTGCTAAACCACCCAACCGAGACCGACCTGTTGGCTAAATTGGGAGAACTTCCAAGACTTGCCCAGCAGTCGGCCGAGTTTAGGGAGCCACACCGAATTGCAAGGTACATTGAAGAAGTCGCCGGTAGTTATCACCGCTGGTACGACAACTGTCGAGTTATCCCACTGTCGGGAAAGCCCGTGGAAGCCATTCACTCCACCCGACTCTGGCTGAATGACGCAGCCGGTGTGGTTTTGAGAAATGGACTGGGCCTATTGGGCGTATCAGCTCCGGAGCGGATGTAATCATGAGTTCTAATCAGTCAAAATTTGCACCCGACTGGCTAACAGAGCCAAAAGATCAGAACCTGATTGATGGTGGAATCTGGCCAAGCGGTATGGCCCGAAGCGCAGCAGGCGATGTCACAATCGCCGGAGTTTCTGTCGGACAGTTGGCTACGCAGTTCGGTACACCAATTATGGTTATCGACCAGAATGATTTTTTTGCAAGGGGAGCAAAGGTAAAGGCAGCTTTCGATGATGCGGCCGCCCGAATTGGCACCAGCTCAAAAACCTATTACGCGAGCAAGTCACTTGTCACTACGGAGATTGTGAAGTGGATTGACAAGCTGGGCTTGAACCTGGATGTGTCCACCGGTGGCGAGTTGGCGATTGCCCTCGCGGGCGGTATCAGCCCGGACCGAATTGGGCTCCACGGCAGCAACAAGTCACTATTTGAAATTGGCCGTGCCGTAACCGCAAATGTTGGAACCATTGTCATCGATTCCGATATCGAAATCGAGCGGATTGCCTCGATTGCCGGAGCTCAGGACAAGGTGCAGGCGGTTCGCATCCGAGTTAATTCCGGAATTCACGCCAACACCCACGAGTACCTGGCAACCGCGAGAGAAGACCAAAAGTTTGGTATCGCAATATCCGATGTTCCCGCCCTGGTTGAGAAGATTCGTTCGCATTCCCACCTTCGCTTTTTAGGGCTGCACTCTCACATCGGTTCACAGATTTTCTCAATGGATGGCTTTATTGAGTCTGTCCGTAGGCTTCTTCCTCTGCACAAGGAACTACTTGCCGGGGGAGAGGTTCCAGAGCTAAACGTGGGCGGGGGATTTGGGATCAACTACACCTCGGCCGATAAAGCCCCAGATATAACCGAGTTTGCCGATCGCATCACCGAAGAAGTTGCCAAGATTTGTGGCGAGCTTGAGATCAGTGTCCCGGTTTTATGTTTCGAGCCAGGTCGAGTTATCTCCGGCCCCGCCGGAATCACGCTTTATAACGTCGGAACTATCAAGGACGTTCAGCTCAACGAAGACGGCGTATCGGGAGTTAGAAAATATGTCAGCATCGACGGGGGCATGAGCGATAACGCACGGCCGAGTCTTTACAGCGCTGATTACTTTCCGATATTGGCATCGAGAGTGTCAAGTGCCCCTGCCGCCCTGTCTCGAGTGGTGGGAAAACACTGCGAGAGCGGCGACATCGTGGTTAGAAACTGCTACCTACCGGAGGACATCAATCCAAATGATCTATTGGCGGTGGCGGCAACCGGCGCCTACTGTCATTCGCTGGCTAGCAACTACAACTACGTAACCAGGCCTGCCATCGTTGCAATCAAAGATGGAGAAGTTCAGGTAATTCTTAGGGCTGAGACCGAAGCGGACATGTTTGCCCGCGACCCTGGGTTCTCAGAAGAATAAGACAAGGTAGTTTGTAATGAGTATGGAGTCCAACGTGAGTGAATATCGCCCAATCCGGGTTGCCCTGCTTGGCGCCGGTTCAGTTGGTGCGGAAGTCGCAAGGCTCCTTCTAACCCAGAAAGCCGAATTGGCCGCCCGAGTTGGCGCCGAGCTTGAGCTTGTGGGTATTGCTGTTCGCGACCTAAAGACAAAGCGAAGCGGTTTCCCCAAGGAGCTCCTTACGACCGATGCCGAGAGTCTGATTCTTGGCGCAGATATAGTTATCGAGGTCATGGGTGGGCTGCAGCCAGCCAAGGACTATATTCTGCTAGCTCTAAATTCTGGTTCGGATGTAATAACCGCCAATAAATCCTTGCTAGCAACTCACGGCTCTGAATTGTTTAGCGCCGCTGATCAAGTTGGAGCGCAGCTTTACTTCGAGGCCTCGGTGGCTGGAGCTATTCCAATCATCCGTCCCTTGAGAGAGTCTCTAGCGGGTGACCGGGTCAAGCGCATCATGGGAATCGTGAACGGTTCCACCAACTACATTCTTGACCGGATGGATAAAAGTGGAGCAACTCTAGAAGTTGCCATGAAGGAAGCTACGGAGCTTGGCTATCTAGAAGCAGATCCCTCATTAGATGTTGACGGCTATGACGCCGCGCAAAAAGCCGCAATTCTGGCATCTCTTGCTTTCCATACCGAAGTCCCGCTCGAAAAGGTATACCGCGAGGGCATCACTGCTATCTCGGCTGATCAAATTGCCGCTGCCAAGCGTGACGGCTACGTCATAAAGCTTTTGGCAATTTGTGAATTTATTGAAGCCGATGAGGCCGGGGGCGAGGGAATATCAGTTCGGGTTTACCCAGCTTTGGTTCCAAGATCACACCCGTTGGGTTCGGTGGACGGTGCCTACAACGCAGTATTTGTTGAAGCAGAAGCCGCCGGCCGACTGATGTTTTACGGATCCGGTGCCGGTGGCACTCAAACCGCCTCGGCAATTTTAGGAGATGTGGTCTCCGCTGCTAAGCGCCACGTTGCCGGAGGTCCAGGACTTGCCGACTCAATTCACGCCAACTTTGAGATTTTGGACATGGGTCGAGTAAAGACTCGCTATGTGATTCAGCTAGAGGTCAAGGACCAGCCAGGAGTTTTGGCCAAGATTGCAACACTGTTTTCGACCCACAAGGTCTCCATAGAGACTGTCGAGCAGGCAGTTTTGGAGCGGGAGAGCACGACTGCCAGCTTGGAGATTGGAACCCACC
Source organism: Rhodoluna sp. (assembly GCF_049276775.1). Classification (GTDB taxonomy): domain Bacteria; phylum Actinomycetota; class Actinomycetes; order Actinomycetales; family Microbacteriaceae; genus Rhodoluna. The sequence continues at coordinate 33,081 of NZ_JBASXC010000028.1, read as the reverse complement.
TCGCGAGTGACCAGGCACTGACCGCAGTGGTGGAGGCTTTGAAATCCAACGAGGCCGTGGAATCGGTTATGTCTGTTATTCGAGTTGAGGGCATCTAGTGAAAATGAGCTCTAGAGTTTTGGGAAGTTCCTTTGAAAGGAGTGTTTACCGTGTTTGGTAAACCAAAGAAAGCGCACCAGTGGCGCGGAGTGATAAACGAGTATTACTCGCGACTGGATGTAAACAGGAAAACCCCTGTGATCACCCTAGGTGAGGGTGGAACTCCTCTAGTTTCAGCGCCTGCGCTAGCCAAACTTGTTGGAGCCGATCGGGTTTATCTAAAATTCGAAGGCATGAACCCAACCGGTTCATTCAAAGACCGCGGTATGACCATGGCGGTATCTAAAGCGGTTGGCGAAGGTGCTAAGGCTGTAATTTGTGCCTCGACTGGAAATACTTCAGCATCGGCTGCTGCTTACGCTGCGGCCGCCGGAATTCAATCTGTAGTTTTGGTTCCAGAGGGCAAAATCACTCTTGGAAAACTAAGTCAAGCTGTTGCACATAAAGCTCAGATTCTTCAGGTCCAGGGAAACTTTGATGATTGTCTAACTCTCGCAAGAGACCTCTCGGATAACTACGCAGTCCACTTGGTGAACTCGGTAAACCCGGACCGGATCGAGGGACAAAAAACGGCTGCGTTTGAAGTGGTCGATGCTTTGGGTCAGGCACCTGATTTCCACGTACTACCGGTTGGAAACGCAGGAAACTACTCGGCCTACTACAAGGGCTACCAAGAAGATTTCAAGGTTCGAAGAATCAAGAAGCTTCCAAAGATGTATGGCTACCAGGCCGAGGGCTCGGCCCCATTTGTATTGGGTGCGCCGGTCAAAAATCCGGACACTATTGCAACCGCAATTCGAATTGGAAACCCGGCGTCCTGGGATCTGGCACAAACTGCGAGGGAAAAGACTCAAGGTAAATTCGGGGCCGTTTCGGATAAAGAAATTTTGTGGATGCACCGCTTCCTGTCTCAGGAAGCCGGAGTCTTCGTTGAGCCAAGTTCCGCAACCGGAGCGGCGGGTCTTTACAAGGCCTCGCAGACCGGTGAGAGTTTTGCTGGCGCGTTGATAGTTATCACTGTGACCGGCCACGGCCTAAAAGATCCGATGTGGGCCCTCAAGGACGAAGCCGGAAACGAAATCACCCCTCACGCAGTTCCTAATAATGCTGCCGAGGTTGCAGAACGGTTGGGATTGGCATAAAAAATGGCTGTGGCTGAAGGCACCGTTGTAAAGGTAAGGGTTCCCGCAACATCTGCGAACCTGGGACCGGGCTTTGACACGCTCGGCATCGCCCTGGCCTACTACGACGACCTAGAGGTCACCGCAAAAAAGCAAGGGAAAATCTCAGTTTCTGTAAGCGGTGAGGGAGAGGGTCAGGTCCCATTGGATGAGAACCACCTAGTGGTTCGGGCAATTCTTGAAACTTTCAAGCGCGTGAAGCAGCAAGCCCCAGGTCTTTCGCTTTCCGCCGTTAACCGAATTCCTCACGGACGCGGTTTGGGTTCTTCCGGAGCCGCGGTGGTTTCGGGAATTATGGCCGCAAAGGGATTACTTCGGGGAGTCGTTGAGATAAGCGATAAGTTGATGCTAGATCTGGCAACTGAGTTTGAGAATCATCCCGATAACGTTGCTCCGGCCTTATTCGGAGGATTGAGTATTGCCTGGGAAGACGATCAGGGCCCGCACACCAAGAAGCTTTCAGTGCACCGAGGGGTATCACCCTTGGTACTTGTCCCCAGTACCAAAATGTCTACCGAGCTTGCCAGATCCATGCAGCCGGAGTCTGTTCCTCACGCCGACGCAGTCTTTAACGTTTCAAGGTCGGCGCTATTGGTGGCGGCAATGGTTTCATCTCCTGAGCTACTGCTAGCTGCCACCGAGGATAAACTCCACCAGAACTACCGAGCCTCAGCTATGCCGGAGACCGATAAGTTGATTCAGTTACTTCGGTCAAATGGCCACGCAGCCGTGGTTTCCGGTGCCGGGCCCTCGGTTCTGGTGCTAGCAAGTGACCCAGCCCAGCGCCTTCTGGCCAAGGAATTAGTGGAAAAGAAGTATCCACAGTGGCAACCGCTACTGTTGGCTGTTGACAACAAAGGTGCTACGCTAGAGGTACACCAAAAACAAGACGGTAAGTAAGCGTCAAATCTAGGTGCAATCCCCGCAGAAAATAACTGCGATACCACGCGATTCAAATCGTGTTGGCGGTAATCAGATTTTTCAAATCGATTATCTAATCACTCAAGAAAGAGCAATCACATAAATGGATGAAGTCCAAGAAACTAAGCCGGTACGCAAATCCCGCAGAGCAGGTGCCGACACAGCGGCTCCAGCAGAGGTAGCGGAATCCGCAACCAAGAAGACTCGAACCAGAAGCGCTAAACCCGCTGAGGAGAAATCTGAATCAAGCGAAGCTAAGGCTCCTAGGGAATCCGCTCCTTCGAGCGAAGCACCCTCGGACTCGGGCTCAGGCTCAGAATCGGGAGAGCGCCGCAGAAGCCGCGACTTCGATGAAGATCGCCGCGGCGGAGGTCGAAACTCAAGAAACCGCAACAGATACCGTGACCGTGATCGTGATCGGAGACGCGGCGGTGGCGGAGGTAACGATCGCGAGGAAGCCGAACCAGAGATTTCCCCAGATGACGTACTAATCAGCGTTGCTGGAATCCTTGACGTACTTGATAACTACGCTTTTGTTCGGACTAGCGGCTATTTGCCTGGACCAAACGACGTCTACGTTTCCCTCGGTCAGGTCAAGAAGTATGGACTTCGAAAGGGTGACGCCGTAGTTGGCGCTATCCGTCAGCCTCGTGAAGGCGAAGGACAGGGACGCCAGAAGTTCAACGCTCTAGTTCGCGTAGATTCGGTGAACGGTCTAGACCAGGACGCCTCGACTGAGCGAGTGGACTTTAATAAGTTGACCCCGCTTTACCCTCAGACCAGACTGCGTTTAGAGACCGAGCCCGGCAAGCTTTCAACTCGAATCATCGACTTAGTTGCTCCAATCGGTAAGGGCCAGCGAGGTCTTATCGTCGCGCCTCCAAAGGCAGGTAAGACTTTGATCCTCCAGGCAATTGCAAACTCAATAGCCGTAAATAACCCTGAGGTTCACTTGATGGTTGTTCTTGTTGACGAGCGCCCTGAAGAAGTAACCGACATGCAGCGAACCGTAAAGGGTGAGGTCATCGCCTCCACCTTTGACCGTCCAGCTGAAGACCACACCACCGTTGCTGAGCTTGCCATTGAGCGCGCAAAGCGTTTGGTTGAGCTAGGCCACGACGTCGTAGTTTTGCTTGACTCGATTACTCGTCTTGGACGCGCTTACAACTTGAGCTCTCCGGCATCGGGTCGCGTTCTTTCCGGTGGTGTTGATGCTTCGGCACTTTATCCGCCAAAGAGATTCTTTGGAGCGGCTCGAAACATTGAGGACGGTGGATCTCTAACAATTTTGGCTACCGCTCTAGTTGAAACCGGTTCCAAGATGGACGAGGTTATCTTCGAAGAGTTCAAGGGAACCGGAAACATGGAGCTTCGCTTATCCAGGTCACTAGCAGACAAGAGAATCTTCCCAGCCGTTGACCTAAACGCATCTGGAACCAGACGCGAAGAGATGCTGATGAACCCGGACGAGACCAAGATCATTTGGAAGCTTCGCCGTGCTCTTGCAGGTCTAGAGCAGCAGCAGGCTCTAGAGCTTGTTCTGAACAGACTCAAGGAAACCTCGAGCAACGTCGAATTCCTGATGCAGGTTCAAAAGTCCATGCCTGTTCCTTCCGGGTCCGACGGGGAATAATGCTTGATTCAGTCCAGCCCCTGCTGGCTGAGCATGCCTCGCTTCAGGAGCAACTATCTGATGCAGCAGTGCATCAGAATCCAGCCCTAGCCAAGAAGCTGAACCGACGCTACGCGGAGGTGAGTGCGATTGTTTCGGCATACCACCAGCTGGTTGAGCTAAATGACGATCTCGCCGCAACCAAAGAACTGGCCAAGGAAGACGAGGCTTTTGCTTCGGAACTTCCCGCCGTTGAAATCAAAGTCACCGAGGCACAAGAAAAGCTTCGTCGTCTCTTGATTCCAAGAGACCCTGATGACGGTCGCGACATCATTATGGAAATCAAAGCTGGTGAAGGTGGTGCGGAGTCGGCACTCTTTGCAGCCGATCTTCTTCGGATGTATATCCAGTACTCCAACTCCAAGGGTTGGAAGACTGAAATCCTGGACAAGAACGAGTCCGATCTCGGTGGATACAAAGATGTCCAGCTTGCAATCAAAGGCAATTCCAATGACCCAGCCGAAGGAGTTTGGGCTCACCTGAAGTATGAGGGTGGAGTGCACCGAGTTCAGAGGGTCCCAGTCACCGAAACTCAAGGTCGAATTCACACCTCGGCGGCTGGAGTATTAGTGTTTCCAGAGGTTGACGAGCCCGAAGAAGTTGAGATTAGCCCCAACGAGATCCGAGTGGACGTGTTCCGCTCTTCAGGTCCAGGTGGGCAGTCCGTTAACACCACCGACTCTGCAGTTCGAATCACACACCTTGCTACCGGAATCGTTGTCTCGATGCAGAACGAGAAGTCTCAGCTGCAAAACAGGGAAGCTGCTATGCGCGTGCTTCGGGCAAGATTGCTTGCGGCTAAGCAGGAGGCGATTGACGCTGAGCAGTCGGCTGCGAGAAAATCGCAGGTTCGCAGCGTGGACCGATCCGAGCGAATTCGAACCTACAACTTTCCCGAGAACCGAATTGCAGATCACCGTACTGGATACAAGTCTTATAACTTGGACCAGGTCATGGATGGGGCCTTGGAGCCAGTTATCCAGAGCGCGATTCAGACCGACGAAGAGGCCAGACTGGCAGCGCTAGGGGATAAGTAATTTGCTTATCTCGGAAGCTCTGAAAAGTGCAACCGAAAAACTGGTTTCAGCTGGTGTCACATCTCCCAGTGTTGACGCCGAGCTACTGGGTTGTTTTATCCTTGGGGTTCAAAGATCCGAGCTAACGATGCTTTTAATTGGCGATGAAACATTTCCGGAAGACAAAATTGGCAAATTTGAGGCTGCGCTTTCAAGGCGAGTAAAGCGCGAACCGCTACAGCACATAACGGGCCTGGCTCCCTTTAGGCACTTGGAGCTTTACGTTGGACCCGGAGTTTTTACTCCTCGACCCGAAACCGAGCAACTAGTTGAGCTGGCGATAGAAAAGATCAAGGAAAACACAAATCCAGTAGTCGTAGATCTTTGCTCAGGTAGCGGTGCAATCGCGATATCCCTTGCCACCGAGCTAGTAGCGGCTGAGGTTTACTCGGTTGAGCTTTCTGAGCAAGCTTTTGGTTTTCTAGAGCGCAACTATCAAAAATATGGTCTGGATTCAAAAAGTGCCAGGAATGAAGATCTTGCTGACGCTTTTGATGAATTAGAGGCAAAAGTAGATTTGGTAATTTCCAATCCGCCCTACATTCCGGATTCGGCGGTTCCGGTTGACCTCGAAGTTCAGCTGCACGAACCCAGCCTGGCTCTGTACGGCGGGAAAGACGGCCTGGATGTTATTCGAAAGATTTCATCCAGAGCCCTGTATTTACTAAAGCCCTCTGGCCTCCTACTGCTAGAACATGCCGACTCTCAGGCCCGTGCAATCGGTGAACTACTATTAAGCCAAGGCTGGTTGGAAGTGACTTCGAGTCAAGACCTGGCCGGCAAAGACCGGATGATCTCAGCACTAAAGCCCTAGCGGCGTAAGAAAAAAAGGCGGTGTTTAGGTGGAGCGTATTTACGACTGTTCCCTTGACACCGATTTACTAACCGGCATGAGACTGGCCAAAGTTTCACTCGGTCGCAAGGAACTAGCAGTTTTTCCAACTGACACCGTTTACGGTTTGGCTGCTGACGCTTTCTCGCACGAGGGAGTCAAGAAGCTTCTTGAAGCCAAGGGCCGCGACAGGCAATCGCCACCGCCTGTGCTAATTGGAAACACGTCCGCTCTAGAGGGCTTGGCTCAGGACGTGCCGCAGTTAGCTCATAAGCTCGCAGAAACCTTTTGGCCAGGTGCCCTTACGATTATTTTGAAGGCTCAGCCTTCGCTGACTTGGGACTTAGGAGAAACCAAAGGAACCGTTGCTCTTCGAATGCCCGATCACAAGATTGCTCTTGCTCTGTTGCAAGAAACTGGACCTCTTGCTGTTTCAAGTGCAAACCTGACCGGTGAGCCTGCTGCAACAACTTGCCAGCAAGCGGAGAAATATCTTGGCAGCAAAGTTAAGGTTTATCTGGATGGTGGGGCCAGCCCAAAGGGAGAGGCCTCAACGATTATTGACATGACGGATCTGATGGACACACTCTCTGACGAGGGAGAGATGGTTACAACCGGCAAGGCAAAAATAGTTAGGCGCGGAGCACTAAGCGAGAAAAAGCTTGCTACGGTGCTGGGCGATTTTCTAGAGGCTTAAGTCGTGAGAGCTTATCTGTTGATCATGGCGGTTGCCGCCGTTGTGACTTTTACCGCGACCTATCTGACTCTTCGGCTTAGCCGTAAGCATTCGATAATGCCTGAGATAAGAGAGAGGGATGTTCATACCGATCCGACTCCGAGAATCGGTGGGTTGGCCATGCTGGTGGGCTTTTTGGTCTCACTCGCTGTGGCGGCGTCTTTGGGTTGGTTCCGTTCGGTATTTGATGACCCAATCCACATCCTGGCCATCGCGGCTGCTGCAACCCTGATTGCCGTAATCGGAGTTTTGGACGACATTCTGGATTTGGACTGGACTATCAAGTTGGCAGGTCAATTCATGGCTGCTGGGATTTTGGCCTGGCAGGGAGTCCAGATTGTTTCCCTACCCATTGGTGGCTTGGTGATTGGTAGTTATGGGGTCTCTATTGTGGTCACAATCTTCATCACCGTACTGGTTATGAATGCAGTGAACTTCATCGATGGTCTTGACGGTCTGGTTGCAGGCGTAGTCCTAATTGGAACCGGCGTGTTCTTCCTCTACACATACCTATTGGTTCAGCAGACCTCTCCGACAAACTACTTCAATTTAGCTTCACTGATTTCCGCAATTGTGATAGGTGTCACAGCGGGATTCTTGCCGCTGAACTGGCACAAAGCCAAAATCTTTATGGGTGATAGCGGAGCGATGTTGCTGGGGCTGCTAATGGCAACTTCAGCACTGGCAGTTACCGGCCAGGTTGACCCTGCGGCGGTTTCTAGCGAATTACTGGCGCCGGCTCTATTGCCGCTCGTATTGCCACTTGCCATTTTGCTCTTGCCTCTTCTTGACCTTACTCTGGCGGTACTTCGAAGAATCAGAGCTGGAAAGTCGCCTTTCGCCGCAGACCGAAAGCACATTCATCACAAGCTTCAGGATTTTGGACACAGTCATATCGGTTCGGTTATGGTTTTTTATCTTTGGACAACGGTCATCTCTTTGAGTGCGCTGGCGCTGTTGTTCCTATCAGAAGGCACAGTGTTTGCCCTCGCCGCCCTCGTGGCAATCCCGGTTTTGGTCTACACGGTTTGGCCAGTTATTGAACGGCGAAGAAAGAGAGCAAACTCAAAATGAAACCATCCACCAATGTCGATCAGCTTTTCAAGAAAGTCTTGGCTCAGACATTTCTCCTCACTGGCCTGATAGCAACCCTCGGTTCTCTTGGTGGTTATTTCGTTGAAGGTGCTAATGGAGTGGTGAGTGCGCTGATAGGTTCTGCTTTGGCGTTCGCTTTCGGGGCCCTCACGGTTATCAGCATGCTGGTGGGTAGAAAGCTCTCGCTGTCTGGCTTTTTTGCCGTTGTGATGGGGGGCTGGCTTGTAAAGCTAATCGGATTTGCCCTACTGGCAAGAGCGCTTCAGGGGGCCGATTTTGTAAATGGTCCGGTGCTGTTCTTGACCCTGGTGGCGGCAATATTAGGGTCTCTGGTTGTGGACAGTATTGCTGTACTTTCGGCCAGGATCCCCGTGGTCGAGGGCTAGTTTTTTGTTGATAAGCTTTTCAAGATGCCGCAACGTATGGGGCATTGACACTGTAAATCGCCGCGATAAAACGCCCCGAAACAGGAGCCAGCCCTGCTAGATAACGCTATGAGCCTTCTAATCAAGGCTGCAGTAACCGACGAATCGGGCAACTATAAGGGCCCCTCCATCATGGAGTTTTACCCTGAAATCATCGCTTTTGAAGGCACCCCTTTTGCCTTGAACCGCATAATGCTGATTCGTCTTCTGGTGGTTTCACTGCTGCTGATTCTTTTCTACCTTTGGACACGTTCGTTCCAAAAGGCCACTCGCAATCAGAGTTTTGTCCCTACCAAGTTCCAGCTCATGGGTGAGATTTCTCTCAATTTCGTTCGCACCGGTATCGCTCACGGCCAGCTAGGAAAGGTGGATGGCGACCGCTTCCTTCCGCTTCTGACCACAATTTTCTTCACCGTGCTTGGCATGAACATCACCGGAATCATCCCGGGATTGAACATCGCAGCATCTTCGGTAATCGGGCTACCAATAGTTTTGGCCGCCGCAGCCTACGTGACCTTTATCTACGCAGGTATGAAAAAGCACGGTTTCGGCTTTTTCAAGAACTCGTTGTTCCCATCCGGGGTTCCACCAGCTCTATACGTCATGGTGACCCCGATTGAGTTCCTGTCTACCTTCATCCTGAGGCCGGTCACCCTGGCTCTTCGTCTAACCATGAACATGGTCGCAGGACACCTTCTGTTGGTTCTGTGCTTCGGAGCAACCCAGTTCTTCTTCTTTTACGCCGATGGCTTCTTCAAGCTCTTCGGGATCGGAACATTTATATTTGGATTCGCCTTTACGCTCTTTGAGATACTGGTGTCATTCCTACAGGCTTATGTGTTCACCTTGCTAACAACTGTTTACATTCAGTTGGCATTGGCAGATGAGCACTAAAGAAAACTGACAACCGTCAGGGAAAAACCACGGAAGGGAAATATCAATTGGACATCACTAACGTCGCCGAACTAACCGGCAACATCGCTGTAGTTGGTTACGGTCTAGCTGCAATCGGTCCTGGTATCGGTGTAGGTCTGGTCGTTTCAAAGACCATCGAATCCATCGCTCGCCAGCCAGAACTAGCTTCGAAGCTTCAGGTCACCATGTGGCTTGGTATTGCATTCACCGAAGCGCTAGCTCTAATCGGCCTAGCAACACCATTTATCTTCGCCTAAATCAAGTCAGGACTAAAAAATGATTACAAGGATCATCGTCGCTGCAGCAGAGACAGAGGCTAAAAACCCTCTCCTGCCAGCCGACTACGACATCCTTTGGTCGTCGGTCGTTTTCGCGATTTTGCTCACGTTCTTTTGGTTCAAGGTTCTTCCTAGTTTTAGAAAGACCCTGGATGATCGGACCGAAGCTATCGAGGGACGTCTAGCTGCTGCCGAAAAGGCTCAGGCTGAGGCAGCCGCTAAGACAGATGAGATTTCAAAGGCTCAAGAAAATAACCGCGCCGAGGCAAGCGCAATTCGTGAAGAGGCACGCGCCGAAGGCGCAGCAATTCTTGCCGAATTGAAAGAGCAAGCTCAGGCCGAGGCCGCTCGCATCACCCAAACTGCGAAAGTGCAGATTGAGGCTGAAAGGCAGGCAGCACTTATTTCCTTGCGCGCCGAAGTCGGTTCTATGGCAATCGATCTAGCCTCCAAGGTGGTTAGCGAGAGCTTGAAGGACAGCGCAACAGCCGCCAAGGTTGTTGACGACTTCTTGAAAGATATCGAGTCTTCGAAGGCAGGCAACTAAAGATCATGTCCAGCTCAACTAGACAAGCGGTAGCAGAGGCTAAGCAAATCATCACGCCACTGCTACAAGACGCCGAACTAAAGTTTGCGGAGGAACTATTCGCAATCGGTTCGGCAGTGTCTGACTCTAAGCAATTGCGCAACATTCTCTCGGACCCTTCCGCCGAGATTGCTAGAAAAAAGGCCGCCTTGGCAGCCGTTTTTGGTAAGAGCGTATCTTCAAAGAGTGTCGACTTTGTCGCAAAGCTAGTTGATCTTCGCTGGTCTAGTGGCCAGGATCTAGTTCGTGCCCTTGAGCAGCTAGCGGTTCACTCGGTTGCAGCAATCGCAGCGAAGTCGAACAAGCTTGAGGCTCTTGAAGCTGAGCTATTTAGTTTCCGACAGGTAGTTGATTCAGACCAGGAGTTGCAGATTGCTCTTGCCTCGAGGCAGGCATCGAGCGACCAGAAGTTAGTTCTTGTGAACAATCTTCTGGGCAGCAAGTTCGGACCTGAAGCAGGGTTATTGATTCGGTTCGCGGTGGTTGGTTCGACCAAGCGCCGCCTAGCGGTTGTTCTGGAGCAGTTTGGCAAACTACTCGCGGCCTACGCAGAGCGGTTGGTTGCCAATGTAACGGTTGCTACTGCGCTGAGCGATACTCAAAGAGCCGATTTGGAATCTGCACTAACCAAAACTCACGGGCACGCACTAAGAATGAACATCGAGGTAGACCCAGCAATCCTCGGTGGCATGAAGGTACAGATCGCTGGAGAGATTATTGACGGTAGCGTTGCTAACCGTCTCAAGCAGGCAAGGATGATGCTGGCTTAGGCCAACATCTAATACGGGGTTCGCCCCAGAAGTAGAGGAAGCACATGGCAGATCTGAAAATCAGCCCAGACGAGATTCGCGACGCCCTGAAGGGATTCGTGAACTCTTATGAGTCAGACAAGTCCTCGCGAAATGAGGTGGGCCACGTAATCGACGCCGGTGACGGTATTGCGCACGTTGAAGGTCTTCCGAGCGCGATGGCCAACGAGCTACTGAAGTTCGCTGACGGAACGCTTGGTCTTGCTCTAAACCTTGACGAGCGTGAGATTGGTACCGTTGTTCTAGGAAACTTCGAGGGCATCGAAGAGGGTATGGAAGTGCAGCGCACCGGCGAGGTACTGTCTGTTCCGGTTGGGGATAATTTCCTAGGCCGCGTTGTCGACCCTCTGGGAAACCCAATCGATGGCCAGGGTGAGATCAAGGCCGAAGCTCGTCGAGCACTTGAACTTCAGGCTCCCGGCGTAATGGCCAGAAAGTCAGTTCATGAGCCACTTCAGACCGGCATCAAGGCAATTGACGCCATGATTCCAGTTGGTCGCGGACAGCGTCAGCTGATCATTGGTGACCGCCAGACCGGTAAGACCGCAATTGCGATTGACACGATTATTAACCAGAAGGCCAACTGGGCAACCGGAGACGCCAACAAGCAGGTCCGCTGCGTCTATGTTGCTATTGGACAAAAGGGTTCAACCATTGCCGGTGTGAAGGCCGCCTTGGAAGAGGCCGGCGCGATGGAGTACACGACCATCGTGGCTTCCCCAGCATCAGACCCAGCGGGATTTAAGTACCTAGCTCCTTACACCGGTAGCGCAATCGGGCAGCACTGGATGTACGGTGGCAAGCACGTTCTGATCATCTTTGATGACCTTTCCAAGCAGGCTGAGGCATACCGTGCGGTATCCCTTCTTCTTCGTCGCCCACCGGGCCGCGAGGCATATCCTGGAGATGTTTTCTACCTACACTCCCGTTTGCTTGAGCGTTGCGCGAAGCTAAACGACGAGCTCGGTGCCGGTTCTATGACTGGACTACCAATCATCGAAACCAAGGCGAACGACGTTTCTGCATACATTCCAACCAACGTGATCTCGATCACCGACGGACAGATCTTCTTGCAGTCTGACCTCTTCAACGCCAACCAGCGACCAGCTATTGACGTTGGAATCTCGGTTTCTCGAGTTGGAGGTGCAGCTCAGGTGAAGGGAATCAAGAAGGTTTCTGGAACTCTGAAGCTGGAGCTGGCGCAGTACCGCTCACTAGAGGCATTTGCGATGTTCGCATCTGACCTTGATGCCGCGTCTCGACAGCAGCTGGCTCGTGGAGCGAGACTGATGGAGCTTCTGAAGCAGCCCCAGTACTCTCCGTACCCGGTTGAAGACCAGACCGTTTCGATCTGGGCAGGTACCTCTGGCAAGCTTGATGAGGTTCCAGTTGAAGATGTTCTTCGCTTCGAGTCTGAGTTCTTGGACTACCTAAAGCGCAACAGTAAGGCTCTAGAGACTATCCGCGAAACCGGAACCCTTGAGGACGACACCGTTCGCGAGCTAGAAGGCGCAATCGATAAGTTCAAGAAGAGCTTCCAGACCGGCCAGGGTGTTCCTCTGGCATCGGTTGGCAACGAAGCCGTTCCTGCGATGGGCGAAGAAGAAGTAAACCAGGAAAAAATCGTAAAGCAGAAGCGCTAAGCGCGTCAGCTTTTGGTAAAGGGAAGAAGGAAGGAGTAGGACATGGGAGCACAGCTAAGGGTCTACCGTCAAAAGATTAAGTCGGCACAGACCACGAAGAAAATCACACGCGCCATGGAGTTGATTTCAGCATCCCGTATCTACAAGGCGCAGCAGCGCGTTGCAGCCTCTACTCCTTACTCAAGAGCCGTCACCCGCGCAGTGTCAGCTGTTGCTACTTACTCAAACATCGATCACCCGCTAACCACCGAGCCAGAGACCATCGATCGCGCAGCGATCGTTATCTTCACCTCAGACCGCGGTCTGGCAGGAGCATTTTCCTCGAACGTCCTAAAGGAAGTTGAACAGCTCACCACTTTGCTGAAATCCCAGGGCAAGGACGTTGTTTACTACCTGGTTGGTCGTAAGGCAGTTGGCTACTTCAACTTCCGTCGTCGCACAGCTCGCGAGCAGTGGATTGGTGGGACCGACCTTCCTGAGTTTGATACCGCTAAGGCAATCGCAGATGCCGTCTTGGCTGATTTCAACACCGACTCAAAAGAAGGCGGCGTGGACGAGATCCACATGGTTTACAACCGCTTTGTCTCGATGATTTCTCAGGTTCCAGAGGTTGTTCGACTACTTCCACTAGAGGTGGTCGAGGGAGTTGAGCCACCTTCGAAGTCCGAGGTCTTCCCGCTTTACGAGTTTGAGCCGGATGTCAACAAGGTGCTTGACGCACTGCTTCCGGTCTACATCGAAAGCCGAATTTTTAATGCCATGCTTCAGTCCGCGGCCTCCGAGCATGCAGCTCGCCAGAAGGCCATGAAGAGCGCAACCGATAACGCTCAGAAGCTGATCTTGAACTACACCCAGTTGAGCAACCAGGCACGTCAGTCCGAAATTACCCAGCAGATTTCCGAAATCGTCGGTGGAGCAGATGCCCTGTCCACCTCAGGCGACGAGGACTAAGAGAAAGATAAGAACATGGCCGAGACAAAGACCACTCCAAAGGCAGGAACCGGGCGCATTGCGCGAGTTAACGGTCCAGTTGTTGACATCGAGTTCCCACACGATGCCATCCCTGAGATCTACAACGCTCTAACCACCGAGATTGAGCTTTTGGGGGAGAGCACAACTCTTACCCTCGAGGTTGCCCAGCACCTAGGTGATGACCTGGTCCGCGCAATCGCCCTAAAGCCAACCGATGGTTTGGTTCGTGGCGGTAGCGTGTCAGACACCGGAGCTCCTATCTCAGTTCCGGTTGGTGACGTGACCAAGGGTCGCGTTTTCAACGTGACTGGTGAAGTCCTAAACGGCAAGCCTGGTGAGAAAATCGAAATCACGGAGCGCTGGCCGATCCACCGCAACCCGCCAGCTTTCGACCAGCTTGAGTCCAAGACTCAGATGTTCGAAACCGGCATTAAGGTCATCGACTTGCTAACCCCATACGTACTGGGTGGAAAGATTGGTCTTTTCGGTGGTGCCGGTGTTGGTAAGACCGTTCTTATCCAAGAAATGATTTACCGCGTGGCCGAAGACCACGACGGTGTTTCGGTGTTCGCAGGTGTTGGTGAGCGTACCCGTGAAGGAAACGACCTAATCGACGAAATGACCGAGTCGGGCGTCATCGATAAGACCGCGCTCGTGTTCGGTCAGATGGATGAGCCACCGGGCACCCGTCTTCGCGTTGCACTTTCAGCCCTAACCATGGCGGAGTACTTCCGCGATGTTCAGAAGCAGGACGTGCTCTTGTTCATCGACAACATCTTCCGTTTCACGCAGGCCGGTTCTGAGGTTTCGACCCTGCTAGGTCGTATGCCATCAGCCGTGGGCTACCAGCCAAACCTGGCCGATGAGATGGGTCTTTTGCAGGAGAGAATTACCTCTACCCGCGGTCACTCGATTACTTCTCTTCAGGCCATCTACGTTCCTGCCGATGACTACACCGACCCGGCTCCTGCAACCACATTTGCTCACCTCGATGCCACAACTGAGCTAAGCCGAGAGATTGCATCAAAGGGTCTATACCCAGCTGTGGACCCGCTAGCTTCTACATCCAGAATCTTGGACCCTCGCTACATCGCTAAGGAACACTACGAGACTGCGGTACGCGTGAAGCAGATCTTGCAGAAGAACAAGGAACTTCAGGAAATCATCGCCATCTTGGGTGTTGAGGAGCTCTCTGAGGAGGACAAGGTCACCGTATCAAGAGCCCGTCGTATTCAGCAGTTCCTATCCCAGAACACCTACATGGCTACCAAGTTCACCGGAGTTCCGGGATCAACCGTTCCACTCAAGGAGACTATCGAAGGCTTCTCGAAGATTGCTTCCGGTGAGTTCGATAACGTCGCCGAGCAGGCCTTCTTCAACGTCGGTGGACTTGAGGACGTTCAGCGTCAGTGGGAAAAGATTCAGAAGGAATCTGGTAACTAATTTTGTCCGAAAAAACCCTAAAAGTAGAGCTAGTCTCCGCCGCCTCGTCGGTTTGGTCAGGTACCGCCAAAATGGTAGTTGCCAAAACTGTCGAGGGCGAGATTGGTCTATTGCCAGGCCACGAGCCAATGCTGGCCATTTTGGCAAGCGGCGAAGTTCGCGTCACATTGCCCGAGGGTGAAGTGAAGAAGTTCAGTGCCGAGGATGGCTTTTTGAGCGTTGAGCACGACGTCGTCACGGTCGTTGCCCGCAACGCCGAAGTGGTCTAGGGGTCTAGCCAGGGCAATTTTGCCGGGGAGAAAAAGATGATCTTTTTACTTCCGCCATCTGAGTCAAAACAAACCGGTGGTACCAAATCAAAAATTGATCTGAGTTTTCCTGCTCTTGATAAAACCAGAAGTTCAATTCGAAAAGCCCTAATTGAGCTTTCAAAACATCCCAAAGCCGCTACAGCGGCACTAAAGCTTGGACCCAAGCAATTGGGTGAGCTTCAAGTGAACCTTGATCTAGCAAAACCTATAACCATGCCGGCCATTCACCGATATACGGGAGTTCTTTACGACGCCTTGAAACTTGATGGCCTCTCGGCCGAGCAACAACGAAATGCAAAGCGCATCGTCTTTGTACAGTCCTCGCTCTTTGGGCTAATCGGTGCTCTCGATGAAATTCCAAATTACCGACTCTCGGCTGGATCCAAATTACCGGGAATAAACTTGCGTTCTGAATGGAACAAAGCTCACGAGGTTATCTGGGCGAACTTAGCCGACGAAACTATAATTGATCTTCGCTCGAAGGCTTACGCCCAGCTTGCTCCGATACCCCAGGGGATTAGTGCGTTCGAGGTTGCGGTTGTCTCGGAGGATGCCAAGGGTGTTCGAAAAGCTCTGAATCATTTCAACAAGCAGGCGAAGGGCAGTTTTGTGAGGGCGGCGCTTTCGGTCAATACCAAGTTAGAAAAACCCGGTGACCTAAACTTGGTCGCCAAATTGGCCGGGCTCAAACTGGAGCAGCAGGGTGAGACCCTGCTACTTATTGCTAACTGAGTCATCAGCCGGGAGCGGCATTATGTTGAAATCGGTTTCTTCAGGCAGCGCAATGACTCCCTCGATGACCGAAATAACCGCACCAAACCAACCCTGGTCGTTGATTAGGATCCATCCGGGCACCAACCACACTTCACCGTTCGCATCCCAGACACTCAGCAGAGCGCTTTCCGATTCGAGGATTGTGAGAACCAGAGTCTCTGGCACTGGCATCGGTTCCGGCATCGGCTCAATGGCGATAGATGAGTCACCCTCTAAGCCCTCGTCGAATGGTTCTTCAGTTCCAAGAAACGGTGCGGGCTCCGAAATTTGCCTTGGCTGGAATCGCTGGTAGAAAATCCCAGATGGAGATCCACTCCAGCGCCAGTCAGCCAAGCGTTCAACCGCAGCCAAAGCCGAGATGGTGTCAAAGTTTCCCATGGACTCGGCAAC
Organism: Rhodoluna sp.; assembly: GCF_049276775.1. Classification (GTDB taxonomy): domain Bacteria; phylum Actinomycetota; class Actinomycetes; order Actinomycetales; family Microbacteriaceae; genus Rhodoluna. The sequence continues at coordinate 16,923 of NZ_JBASXC010000028.1, read as the reverse complement.
TACCGAATGGCCGCCTGCGTAGCTAATTTGACCAGTTGACGACCAACCCAAGTACCACTCGAGGTTTGTCGGTTGACCCCCAACAGACATTGAAGCCGATGCATTCACGCCCCATTCAGAAATCTCGATTCGAATGTCGGAAGCTGAAACGGGCAATCCCGTGGCGTTGAAAACCTCCAACGCTTTCGCTCGGGCCTCAGCCTGAGTTGGAAGAAGCTCAGGGGTCGGCTGGAACTCTCGGTAGGTGACACAGTTTCCGGCGTTGTCAGTTTCCTCACAAACCGAGTCTGGGAAGGCGACCGGATTTGAGTAGTTCCAAGAGGCCGTTCCGAGCCACCACAGTGAGATGACCGGATTTTCTGCGTCATAACCCCAGGGGTCATCAGACTGACCAAAGAAGTATCCAGGGTTTCCTTCAGCAAAGTCAGGGTATCTCTTGATCGACCCCGCTACGCCAAAGACCTCAGCCACGTTTTTGAGAACCTCTTCCGGAGTTGAAGTTCGCGCGAGTTTATACACCTCGCCAGATGCTGTCTCGTTTGAAAGATTGGGACCCGCTAAAAATTCGAAATAGTTGAAGGGCATCGAAGTTCTTTCCAAACCAATGTCCATTTGTACCGCAGCTGATTCGCTGTTCCTCGCACCCTGCATCCCAGAAAGCTGAATCAGTGGCTGCGGGGTTGAGGTAATCACTAGCGCAACTGCAACCACGGCTGCCGAGCCAGCGACGCCGAGGCCAAGGGCCATTCTTCTAACGTTCTGGCCAAGCAGTTCAAAACGGCCCCGGAGGCTTAGCTTGGAATCTCTTGCAATGGCGCTGGCAATTAGGCCGTCGGTTAGGGTCGGCGCGGTGCGCTTTTTGGCAGGATCGGCTTTGGTGATTCTGCTATCTAGTTCGTCTTTTTGGCTCATATATTGTTTATGTCTCAAAGCCTAAAAATGTGTCTAATTGGGTACAGAAAGATTTGCCTTGAGTTTTTTCCGGGCCTTGGCAACCCGCTGGGTGAAGGCGTTGGGGCTAATCTCAAGCACCCGAGCGGCATCTTGGTGGCTCAGGCCCTCAAATGCGGTGAGAGAAATGGCCTCACGCTCGAAACTACTGAGCTTCTTCCAGGCTTTTGACAGGTCGAGGTCGGAAAGTGCTATGTCTTCCGCAGCGGGGGCAAAATCGTTAGACCTGAAGCGCAGAAGAAAGTTTTTCTCGCTCTGGACTGCCCTCCTATGATTTGAAACCACGAATCCAGCGATTCGATACAACCAGGCCAACTCGAAACCTTCTGGAGATTGGCTTCTTTTGCGCCACGCTATTTCAAAGACTTGGGAAGCGAGTTCCTCGACCTCGGAGGTCTCGACGCGCCTTGCTAGGTAGCTCGAAATCTGGGGTAGGAAGCCACGATACAGGCTCGTGAATTGTTCTGGGGACACGGGCTTTAGTCTAATCCTGCAGCTGTTTGCGCCTGAAACAACCCGGCGCATGATCGTTGACCATACCGATTGATTGCATGAGGGCATACATGGTCGTCGGCCCAACAAAAGAAAACCCAAGTTTCCTAAGCTCTTTACTTAGACTTTCCGACTCTTGATTTGAGGCAACAACCTCAAAGCTTTGTGGGGAGGCTCGCTTGGTTTTGTTAGCGGGGGCGTGGGCCCAGATAATTTCAGAAAGCGATCTTTCAAGAGCCAGGCAGATCTTTGCGTTGGATATAGTAGAGATTATTTTCGCCCGGTTTCGAATAATGCCCTCATCTAGCATGAGGCGCTCGACGTCATCTTCGGTCAGCTTTGCGACCTTCTTGATTTCAAAACCCCGAAATGCTTTTCTAAAGCCCTCCCGTCGTTTGAGGATAGTTATCCAGGAAAGCCCAGCCTGAAAACCCTCGAGAGATACTCGTTCGAAAAGCGCATCATCATCAAGCACCTGGACACCCCACTCGGTGTCGTGGTACTGGATATAAACACTGTCGTTTTTTGGCCAAGAGCAACGAGTGAGACCATCTTCATATTTGGAGATCAGTGCGCTCAAGCTCGAAACTCGATGTTCTCGTGGTTCAGAAGCCAGGCCTTGGTTTTGATTCCGTCCCCGCCTGTGAAACCGGTGATTTTGCCGCTTGAACCAAGTATTCGATGGCATCCAACTACAATCGGCGTGGGATTCGCGCCTACGGCCGCACCCACCGCCCGCGAGGCCAGGGGGTTGCCTAGCTTGGCCGCAATTTCTCCATAGCTCAGGGTTTTGCCGGCCGGCAGCTTGGCAATTTCCCTCCAAACTGCCTTTTGAAACTCAGTACCCGGAACTTCTAGGGGTAAAGAAAATCTAGAAAGCTTGCCCGAGAAGTAGTCCTCGAACTGTTTCTTAGCGTCATCTAAAACCTTCGCGGAGCCTGCAGTCTTGGCCTTTTTCCCAAGTTCAACGTGTACTAGCTTCTCGCCTTGGGCAATAAGCGTGATTGGACCAATAGGTGAAGTCAGGGTTATGACTGCTTTAGGACTTACCTTCATGAAGCCATTTTCCCCCATCTTTTTTGCATGCGGTATCCAAAGGGTAAAAATGTGGAAAACCCCCAAGCCAAAAATGCTTGGGGGTTTTTGCCAAAATTGCTACTAGAACTTCTTCATAGCTGGAGTAAGGACTCGCCTGAGCATCTGCTCGAGCTCGTCGAATTCCTTGGGGCCAATGGTTAGTGGCGGAGCCAGCTGAATCACCGGGTTGCCGCGGTCATCGGCGCGGGCGTATAGTCCTTCTTTTAGCATCGCGCTTCCCAGGTAGCCGCGAAGTAGCTTCTCGGCCTCAGGTGGACTAAAGGTCTGCTTGGTGGCCTTATCCTTGACCAGCTCGATTGCGAAGAAGTAACCGTCGCCACGAATGTTTCCAACGATGGGAAGATCGTAGAGTTTTTCGAGGGTCTTTTTGAACTTGGCTGAGTTTCTTGCCACGTTTCCAACTAGATCTTCTTCGTCAAACACGTCCAAGTTCTCGAGCGCCACAGCACAAGCCACCGGGTGAGCGGCAAAAGTGTAACCGTGGGAGAGAATATTGGTTCCAGTCTTGAAGGGCTCAAAAAGTCGCTCGGTAATTAGCAGTGCACCGAGTGGCTGGTAGGAAGAAGTTATTCCCTTAGCGCAGACCATCATGTCTGGAACGATGCCGTATTTCTCGCAAGCGAACATAGTTCCGGCGCGTCCAAAGCCGGTGATGGTTTCATCAGCTACTAAGAGCACGTCGTACTTGTCACAAATCTCGCGGAGTCTTTTCCAGTAGATCGGGGGAGCGGTGAAGCAACCACCCGAGTTTTGAATTGGCTCCGCGTATAGCGCGGCAACGGTGTCCGGGTCTTCGAACAAAATCATTTCCTCGGCGCGGTTAGCGGCCCAAAGGGCAAACTCTTCCTCGGTCTTGAATTGGCCGGGGGCGCGATACCAGTTAGTGTTCGGAATTCTAAAAGTTGAAGGAACCAGCGGCTCGAACATCTTTTTCATTGCTGGGATACCGGTGATTGAAAGTGCTCCCTGGCTGGTGCCGTGGTAGGCAACGTGCCTGGAAATCACCTTGTGCTTGGTTGGCTTTCCAGTCATCTTGAAATACTGCTTGGCTATCTTCCAGGCGCTTTCGACTGCTTCACCACCTCCGGTGGTGAAGAAAACTCGATTTAGGTTATCTGGCGCATAGGAAAGTAGGCGCTCAGCTAGCTCGATTGCCCTGGGGTGACCGAATGACCAGAGTGGGAAAAAGTCCAGTTCCTGCATTTGCTTGGACGCGGCCTCAGCGTAGCGGACGCGGCCATGACCGGCGTTTACCGAAAACAGACCGGAAAGACCATCGAAGTACTTCTTGCCGTTGACGTCATAGACGTGGTGACCTTCAGCTCTTTGGATGATTGGCATTTCTTTGCTGTCAAAGGTGCTGTGACGGGTGAAGTGCATCCAGAGGTGGGCCTTGGCAGATTTTTGCAACATGGCGGGAGTGATCTTGGTGCCGGCTTTTCTTGCTTCAACCAGGGGAAGTTTCGCTCTGGAGGCGGGTCTTACTTTCTTGGCTGTGGATTTGATTAGAGACTTGATTCCCGAAACCAGTTTCTTTGCCCTACCTTGCGCTGTTGCCATTTTTATCTTCCCTTTATGAATGTCAGGAGCACTACCTTGTACCCCAGTTGTAGAACTGCTTTTGAAGTTTGAGATAAACAAACGTTTCAGTCATTGTGACACCTTCAAGCTTACGAATCTTGTTGTTTAGTAAATTTATGAGTGAGTCGTCATTTTCGCAGACCACTTCGGCCAAGATGTCGAAGCTACCGGCGGTAATCACCACGTAATCCACCTCGGGCATGGCCGCTAAGGCATCCGCCAAGCTCGTGGTGTCCCCGCTGCAGCGAATGCCAATCATGGCCTGGGTATAAAAGCCCAGTTGCATGGGGTCGGTGACCGCGACTATCTGCATGACCCCCTTATCGGTCAGCTTCTGGACACGCTGGCGAACAGCCGCCTCGCTCAGGCCCACAGCTTTGCCGATCTCCGCGTAGGACCTTCGGCCATCCTGCTGGAGCTGCTCAATGATCTTCTTGGAGAGCTCGTCAAGTCCCGAGGCCATGGTCCGTTCGGTTCTTGACATACAAGGATATTGCCAGCGGTCTCCGCATTTAGCAAACGAATCCGAAGCCAAAGCCTAAATTGGCAACCGATTACCTTCCAAAGACAGGCCATTTCGTGCGAATTTTGGGGGTTAGAATCTTCACTAGTGACAACCAACAAAGCTGTTGGGAAAAAAGACCAGAGGGAGTAATCAAATGGCGGTAAAAGAACTAAAAAACTTCATCAACGGTGAATACGTTGCTTCCAAGGGCGCTGAGCGCTCGGATGTTATCAACCCTGCTACCGGCCAAACCTACGCAACCGCCGCAGTTTCTTCCGATGCAGATGTCGATGCAGCATATAAGGCGGCCGAGAAAGCCTTTGATGTTTGGTCAAACTTCACTCCCTCCGAGCGCCAGCTCGCGCTATTTAGAATTGCCGACTCACTCGCCGCCCGCGCCGAGGAAGCAGCTGACGTTGAGTCAGAAAACACCGGCAAGCCACGACCCACTTTGGTCGAATATGAAATGGACCCGAGCGTTGACCAGATTAGGTTCTTTGCGGGTGCCGCAAGAAACCTAGAGGGTCGCGCTACCGCCGAATACGCAAAAGATCACACCTCCTCTATACGTCGCGAACCAATCGGTGTAATCGGCCAGGTGACACCCTGGAACTACCCTCTGAATATGGCGGTTTGGAAATTCGCTCCAGCGTTAGCCGCTGGAAACACAATCGTTCTAAAGCCCTCCGACACAACTCCGGCTTCAACACTGCTGCTAGCTGAAATTGCAGCTGAGCACCTACCGCCTGGAGTTTTCAACGTCGTCACCGGAAACCGCGACACCGGTCGTGCTCTAATTGAGCACGAGATTCCTCAGATGGTTTCGATTACCGGCTCAGTTCGTGCCGGTATGGAGGTTGCCAAGGCTGCATCGGCTGATGTTAAGAAGGTTCACCTTGAACTTGGTGGAAAGGCACCGGTAATTGTTTTTGCAGATGCCGACCTTCAGAAAGCGGCTGCGCAGATTGTGGTTGCGGGATACTTCAACGCTGGCCAAGACTGCACCGCTGCAACCAGAATCCTGGTTCAGGAAAGTGTGCACGATGAGTTCCTGAAGATTTTGGTGGCCGAGGTAAAGGCCAATGCCATCACCGGAAACCCAAGCCGCGATGACATCCTCTTTGGCCCCGTGAACAACGCTAACCAGCTCGAGCGAGTAAAGGGCTTTATTGACCGCCTGCCGGGCCACGCCAACCTAGAAACCGGTGGTGTTCAGGTTGGTACTGAGGGCTACTTTATGGAGGCAACTGTTTTGTCGGGACTCAAGCAACAGGATGAGCACATCCAGTCCGAGATATTTGGTCCGGTCATCACGGTTCAGAAGTTCAAGGATGCCGACGAGGCCATGAGAAACGCCAACGATGTGAAGTACGGTCTGGCATCGAGCGTCTGGACCAAGGATCACACCACCGCGATGCGCTTTAGCAAGGGATTGAACTTTGGTTGCGTATGGATCAACACTCACATCCCGCTAGCCGCCGAGATGCCACACGGTGGTTTCCGTCACTCCGGATACGGCAAGGACCTATCGATGTACGGGTTCGAGGACTACACACGCATCAAGCACGTGATGAGCTACATCGGGGACTAATCCACAGCTTGCAAATTGCTTTACTAAACCTGCCTGGTAATCAGGCAGGTTTAGATTTATGCAGCTTATTTGGTACCTACCCTCTCTAATCATTGGGCTGACCGTGGGGTTCTCCAGTGGCTACTGGCAACTGGCGCTGGTGAGTGTCCTCATGGTTTCTTTGATGCTCGGCACGCAGCTTTATCGAAATCGATACCCGGTATTTGAAATAGGTGCCCAAGTTCATGTTTCAGCAGGCCTGGTTGCAATCAGTAATCGGGTGCTTCCGAGGTACGAATTATTTTGGAAAAAGCAATGGAGAGAACTTCTCCTTGAGTATGTCCAAAGCCGCTCCGCCCCAGATATACTTGCTGGGTTACTGGCGAGAAAATCCGAAGCTGGATTTAAGGATTTACCAAGCTCTGAGCTGGAATTATGGCTGGGCTCAACTGGGTCTAATGAGCAAAGTATTGACCTGGAAGTTGATGGACCGCACCTGATAATTGTTGGCCCAACCGGATCTGGAAAATCTGAGCTACTGAAACTAATTGTTGGTTCGCTGACGGAAAACCAAAAAGTGCAACTTGTCTTTTTTGACTACAAGGGCGGAGCCACGCTGGAGCAGTTTTCCGAACAGGCGTTGGGTATGGGAACCGACCTGGATCCTCAAAGCTCTGAAAAGCTCTGGGACTTTGTCTTGTCGGAGCTAGCAAACAGGGAAGAGCTGTTTGCAAAAAGCGGAGTGTCTGATCTTAGGCAATTCAATGCAGCCGGTGAGTCTCTGAAACCGATTGTTTTAGTAATCGACGAGTTCGCGGCGGTTTTGGCAAGTGGCCAAAAAGCTAGCTCCGCGATCGAGGATGTTTGTGCCAGGGGTCGATCTTTGGGCGTTCACTTGATAGCGGCTACCCAAAGCCTTACCGGTATTCCTCGGTCGCTTTTGACAAACCTTCGGGGTCGAATTGCGATGAGTGCTTCAGACCCGATTGATTTTGTCCAGCTTGGCATAAATCCGAATAAGGTAAGCGGGCCTCAAGTCTCTGGTTGGGCGCAAGCTGCATTACTAACGGCCAGAAAGCCGCCGGAGGGGTTTTATTTTCCGATTGGTTTTACGCCAGCGCCGAAGCAAGAGGCTTTGACGGAAGCGAGTGAGCCACCGCGACCGGCTCGTTCACAATGGCTCCGTCAAATGTATTTAGACCCAGAGCTAGAGACGCTTCCGCCTGCAGAGCAGCCTTCCAGCCCAGATTCGCTATTGCTTTCACGTATGGAAGGGTTGCGTTGGTCAGAGCGTAGGTAGAGGTGTGAGGCACAGCCCCCGGCATGTTGGCCACGCAGTAGAAGACCGTGTCGTGGACCGGAAAGGTGGGCTCTGCGTGGGTGGTAGGTCTGGAGTCTTCGAAGCAGCCTCCCTGGTCGATTGCGATGTCAACCAGGACGGCACCGGGCTTCATCTTTTTGACCAATGCGTTGGTGACAAGCTTTGGAGCCTTGGCTCCTGGAATTAGCACTGAGCCGATAACTAGATCGGAAGACACAACAGCTCGCTCTATTTCAAAGCTATTGCTGGCAATGGTGCGAAGTCTTCCAGCATAGAGAGCATCTAGCTCGCGGAGCCTGTTCAAGTTAGTGTCCAAGACCGTAACTTCTGCCCCCATACCAACCGCAACCGCGATGGAGTTCGTTCCCGCTACTCCGCCACCCAAGACGGTGACTCTTGCGGGTCTGGTTCCTGGCACGCCACCGAGCAACATGCCGTTGCCGCCATTTTGGCGAAGCAGGGTGTTCGCGCCGACCAGCGGAGCAAGCCGACCGGCGACTTCAGACATCGGGGCAAGCAGCGGAAGCTGCCTCGAGGGTAGCTGGACGGTTTCGTATGCGATTGCGGTGACCTTCTTGGCAACCAACTCGTTGGTGAGTGGAAGATCAGCTGCCAGGTGGAGGAATGTAAAAAGTGTTAGTCCTTCGCGCATGTGCGGGTACTCGGAGGCAATGGGTTCTTTAACCTTGAGGACTAGATCCCCAGCTGCCCAGGTGGCGGCGGCGTCGGGGGTGATGCTAGCTCCGGCGTCTTGGTATTCCTGGTCTGAAATAGCCGAGCCAAGCCCTGCGCCTTTTTCTACCGAAACCTCGTGGCCTGAAACTACTAGCTCGTGAACTCCGGCTGGGGTTATGGCTACGCGGTATTCGTTGTTCTTGACCTCTTTAGGAATTGAGATCTTCATGGGGTACTCCTGCTTTGCTGCTTCTTTTGGACCAACTGGCCACCTCACCACAATACTCGCTCTAGGTGGGGCAGTTAGTATCGGGAGTTTCCCCGTCAATTCTCAGGAATCTGGCGTGGCACGCCGACTCAGAATCCCGGGATTTTGGACTTTGGGGAACTTTATTTATGGCAAGATATGGGACTAAGAGCCCAAGCATTTGGGTCTCCTACCTTGTTTACCTTGAATGAAAATAGGAGTAGCCCAATGAGAGACCCAAACTCACTTCCACAAGACCCAATGATGGCCGAACTTGTGAAGATGTCCAGACGTCAGCAGCTAACCAGAAGAACTGCTTTGGCAGGTGCAGCAGGTCTTGGAACTGCGATCGGACTTGCTGCTTGTGCGCCAGCCAGTGAGCCGACAGCAACCGAGGCGCCGGTCGCTGCCCAGGATCTTTCTGACACAGAAAAGATTGTGGTTTGGGATAACTGGACTGAGTACATGGACTTGTCAGAAGATGAGACATCGCGCCCTACCCTAGAAAGATTTGAAGCTCAGACCGGAATCAAGGTTGAGTACCTAGAGACCTACCTCGACAATGACGAGTACTACGCCATCGTGAAGGATCAGCTTGCACTCGGTCAGGACATCGGTGTCGACCTTGTTTGCCCAACCGAATGGATGGCTGCTAGGTGGGTTGGTAATGGCTACTCGCAGAGACTAGACGCAGCAAACATTCCGAACAAGGCAAATCTTGCCCCTGCTTACCTTGGCGCTTCTTATGACCCAAACCGCGACTTCACAATTCCGTACCAGGGAATCTTGGGTGGTATTGCTTACAACAAGGAGCTGTACCGAGAGCTAACCGGCAAGGAAGCCCCTCAGACCGTTGATGACCTATGGGCTGATGAGTTAAACGGTCGAGTAGTTGTTTTGTCTGAGATGCGCGACACCGTCGGACTTATGGCTCTAGCTGAAGGAATCGACATCGCAAGCGAATCCTCATTCACCGAAGATGCCTACATGAACATCATTGACAAGGTCCAGGGACTGTATGCCGATGGCAAGATCCGCAATATCGAGGGCAACGAGTACACCAAGGGCTTCAGAAATGGTGACTACGTAGCGGGAATTGTTTGGTCCGGAGACGTTGTTCAGATGAACTTCTCAAAGAAAACTCGAGACATGTTTGGATTCTTCCTTCCTGAGTCCGGTGGAACAATTTCTTCTGACGTATTCACAGTTCCAATTGGAGCTACCCACAAGAAGAACGCAGAAGCGCTTATCAACTACTACTACGACCCTGTAAACGCAGCAGAGCTTGCTGCTTGGGTGAACTACATCACACCGGTTGCCGGAGCGTATGACGAGGCCATCAAGTTAGACCCAGAGCTAGCCGAAAACAACTTGATCTTCCCTAGTGAAGAGTTTTTGTCATTCACTCACGCATTCCGTGCCCTAAACCCAGAGGAAGAGCAGACATTCGCCACCGCGTGGCAGCGTGTTCTTTTGGGCGCCTAGTTGGCAGCGGAGTTTGTCGCTCGGGGTGCTGACTTAGAGTTAGTCGGCATAAGGAAAGAGTTCCCGGGCTTTCTAGCAATAGACGATCTTGACCTAAAGATCCCAGCGGGCGAGTTTTTCGCCCTGCTGGGACCTTCGGGTTGTGGAAAGACGACGACTCTCCGATTGGTAGCCGGTCTTGATACGCCCACCAAGGGCAAGGTCATGATCGGAAGCAAAGATGTGACGGCAGACAAACCACATGAGCGTCCTGTCAACACAGTGTTTCAGAACTACGCTCTTTTCCCTCACATGTCCGTTTTGGAAAACGTTGCTTTTGGTTTGAAGCAGAGAAAAGTTTCTGATCCGATGCCGAAGGCGTTAGACGCCCTAAAGCTGGTTGAGCTTGAGCACCTGGCTCAGCGCCGACCAACGCAACTTTCTGGTGGTCAGGCTCAGCGCGTTGCCTTAGCCAGAGCTCTGGTAAATCGCCCCTCACTTTTGCTACTGGACGAACCACTTGGTGCACTGGATCTAAAACTTAGACGTCAGATGCAGGTGGAGCTCAAGGCAATCCAGATGGAGGTTGGCCTCACATTCTTACACGTCACTCACGACCAGGAGGAGGCCATGGATATGGCCGACACTGTCGCGGTTATGAACAAAGGTCGGATCGAGCAGATGGGTGCACCAGAGGCTCTCTACGAAAGACCCAAAACGGTTTTTGTTTCCAAGTTCCTTGGTCAATCCAATTTATTTGTTGGAGATGTTGCCGAGACGAATGCGGACTCTGTGAGCATTAATGTTGCGGGAAATAAGATCACCGTTCCAGCCAAGCGAGCCGAGAAGACAACGGGAAAAATTGCGATTGGAGTTCGCCCGGAAAAGGCAACTTTCCACGAGGACCAAGCTCCGCAGGCGACTTCGGGATTAAACATCATTGGACCCGGAAAGATTATCGACATCCGCTTCACCGGAGTTAGCAACCAGTACCTAATCGAGATTCCAGAAATTGGACAGATAACAGTATTTGCTCAGAACGTCGGGAAATCTCCCGTCACCGAATTAGGTGCCAAGGTTTGGGTGAGCTGGAAGGTAGAGCACAGCTTTGGACTTTCTGACCTTCCAGTCGACAACGGTGAGGGTAAGTAAGTAATGGCAACGCTGGCTCTAAAGCCTAAAAATCTTGCTAATGCTCAACCCAAAAAATCTCGCATTGTTTTGCTGCTCTTGTTGCCGGGACTTATTTATCTCGGTTTATTCTTTGTCACCCCCTTTGCGGCTCTGATTACCACTTCTCTTCAGGAACCGGTCCCAGGGGGCGGTATCGGAAGGTACCAGCCGGGTTTGGAATTTGGAAACTATGCGTACGTGCTGGAGCAGTACTTTCCTCAGATTCTTCGTTCATTTATTTACGCAACTGTAGCCACTTTGCTGGCGTTGGCCTTTAGTTACCCAATCGCTTACTTCATTGGCGTCAAGGCTCGAAACTATCCGATTCTGCAGGGTCTGATGCTGACTCTTGTTATCGCACCTTTCTTCATCAGCTTCCTACTCAGGACATTTGCTTGGAAAGAAATCTTTGGTCAAGACTCCTGGGTTTCAAACCTCCTTCGAGATTCAGGGCTGATGGCGCAAAATGAATTCTTATTGGGAACTCCGCTGGTAGTTATTTTCGGGCTCACCTACAACTTCATTCCGTTTATGACGCTACCGCTCTACACAAACCTCGAGCGTCTGGATACCGCGCTGCTCGAGGCAGGGAGCGATCTTTACGCCAAGCCATCCAGCACTTTCTGGAAAGTTACATTCCCACTCTCCATCCCGGGTATCACCTCAGGCACCCTTTTGACCTTTATTCCAATTGCCGGAGACTACGTCACGGCCAGCAGGTCTTTCTTGGGGTCTCCGAATACTGCGATGCTCGGCAATGTAATTGAATCTAACTTTTTGAGGATCCAGGACTATCCGAGCGCCTCCGCGCTCTCGGTAATGCTGATGGCGGCGATTGTGGTGCTGGTATCGATTTACATCCGCCGTACCGGAACGGAGGATCTACTTTGAGCAGATTCAGCCTGGGCAAGTATTTGCTTCCGACCTACACAATCTTGGCATTTGTGTTTCTAATGATCCCGATTGCCTACACATTCGTATTTTCTTTCAACGACCCATTTAAGAACACCACCGGTTGGCAGGGCTTCACCTTTGACAACTGGACGGGGGTTTGCAACAACATAGACGTTTGCGTGGCCTTTGGAAATTCGATTTTGATAGCAACAGTTGCAACAACTATTTCCACAATTCTGGGAACCATGCTGGCGATTGCCGTCACCAGATACGAATTTAAATTCCGCTCCTCGACAAACCTTCTATTGTTCTTGCCGCTTGCAACTCCGGAGGTTGTAATGGGTGCGGGTCTTGCCGCACAGTTCCTAAACGCCGGAATTCCTAAGGGATTGGGAACGGTTATCTTGGCTCACATCCTTTTCACCTTGAGCTTTGTGGTCGTGACCGTAAAGGCAAGAATTGCCACTCTCGATCCCAAGCTTGAGGAGGCCGGTCGGGATCTTTATGCCGGTCCGGTTCAGGTATTTACGAAAATTACGTTGCCACTTCTTCTTCCTGGAATTATGGCCGCCGCTCTCTTGGCCTTCGCGCTGAGCTTTGATGACTACATCATCACTGCCTTTAACTCGGGCACCGAAGTGACCTTCCCGAAGTTTGTATTTGCGGCGGCCGTTCGAGGAATTCCACCCGAGGCCAACGTGATTGGTTCCGCCGTCTTTTTCTTCGCTATCGCCCTAGTGCTGGTATTTCAGATCGGTGGAAAAATGCGTGCCAAGGCTCTTGCCAGAAAGGGCTAGCCGAATAAAGCGTTAGCTGCATCTCTGAAATGCGCGGTGTGTCGCTTCACATCTTCCAATGTTGTGGCCGGGGAGATAAGTGCCATGTTGTGAAATGGCGTCATTAAGATTCCACGGTTTAGCGCGTGCAGGTGGAGATACTGCTGCAATTCAAAGTCATCGGCGTCGGCTGCTTCCTTGCCGGTTCTGGGTGCTGTGGCCCGAAAGCTGTATTCGGCACGAGAGCCAAGCTGCGACACCTGCCAGGGAATCTGATGCTCGTCAATGATTGCTTGAACATCTTGAGTCCAAACGGTGCAGAGCTTCTCCATGCGTTCAAAGGCTTCCTCGGTCAGAACTTCGGTCAGGGTTGCTCGAACCGCAGCCATCGAAAGGGCGTTGCCGGCTAGGGTTCCGCCGATTCCTCCAACGTCAATATGCTCAAGCTGCATGCTTGCAGTAATCCGCTCAGCGAGTTCTTTGGTCATACCAAATGCTCCGGCTGGGATTCCGGCCCCGATGGTTTTTCCGAGTACTACGGCATCCGGTCTGACATTTCGCCTTTTCGTCATTCCTCCGACACCTTCAGAAAGGGTGTGGGTTTCGTCGTGAATCAAAATCACGCCGTACCTAGTTGCAAGCTCGCGCATGCCCTCTAGGTAGCCAGGCTCCGGTAGTACGATTCCAATATTGGTCATCGCAGGCTCAATAAGAGCCGCAGCAATCTCGCCAGAGGCGAAGGCTTGTTCGGCGGCCGGCAGATCATTGAAAGGTACAACCCAGGTCGTTTCGGTTAGCTCAACTGGTGCGCCAATGTTGTTGACACGGCTTACGGTGTTGCCTGCTTCGTCCAGATTCGCAAAGGTCTCGTCCACGGTGCCGTGGTAGCAGTAGTCGTGGATAAGAATCTTTTTGCGGCCAGTGATATGTCTCGCGTAGCGGATCATGTGTCGGTTCGCATCGGTAGCGGTCAAGGTGAATTGCCACTTCTCAACACCGAAGCGATCTGCCAAGGTTTGGGCTGCAATTGCTGCATCTTCGGTTGGAAGCATAAGGGTGATGCCTTTTTCTAGCTGGTTTTTTATTGCAGCAATCGAAGCATCGGGGGAGTGACCGACCATCGCACCGGTATCGCCGAGACAAAAGTCAACGTAGTCGTTTCCATCGACGTCGGAAAAGTGCGCCCCCTTGGCGGTTTTCACATAGACCGGGTAGGGCCCCGGCCACTTCACCATCCAGGACATCGGAACACCATTCATCATGGGTCCGGCGGATTTCTCGTGAAGTTTTTTGGACTCTGGATTGCGGATAATAAAGAGGCTGACCTCTTCATCAAATAGCTTTTTTAGGCGCTCTGGATTTGAGAAAGAAGTCATAAAAAGTAGGTTCCTCGCTTAGAGGGCTGCGATTCCTGCCTCGATGACGTCGAGTGCTTCGTTTAGCAGCTCGTCGGTTATTGCAAGCGGTGGTAGGAAGCGAATTACGTTTCCGTAGGTTCCAGCAGAAAGCACAACTACTCCGTTTGAGTGAGCGTGCTTGGAAACTAACTCCACTGCCTTCGGGTTTGGGTTCATGGTGCCGGGCTCGACAAACTCGATGGCCTGCATGGCGCCACGGCCTCGAACATCTCCCATGACTGGGTATTTAGCTTTCATGACCTCTAGGCGAGGACGCAAAATTCTTTCGATTCGCTCAGCTTGTTCGAGAACTCCGCCAGCTTCAAGCTGACCTAGAACTGCAACTGCAGCTGCTGCTGCAACGGGGTTTCCACCGTAAGTTCCACCGAGTCCACCGGGGTGAGAAGCGTCCATGATGTCGGCACGTCCCGTGACGGCTGAGATTGGCATACCGCCTGCGATTCCCTTGGCGATGATTACTAGATCTGGCTCAAAGCCTTCTTCCCATTCGCTGGCGAACCACTTACCGGTTCTTGCGATACCGGACTGAACCTCGTCAGACACCATGACGATACCGTTTTTCTTAGCCCATTCGGCAAGGGTTCTTAAGAATCCAGGAGCTGGAACGATGAATCCACCCTCACCCTGAACCGGCTCAATGACTACGGCAGCCAGTGACTCGGCTCCAACGCGCTTTTCCATGTATGTGATGGCGCGTCTTGCCGCTTCTTCACCCGTCATACCCTCGGGGTCGCGGTATGGATAAGACATCGGAACGTGTGTGACGCCCGGTGCGAAAGGTCCAAAGCCTGTGTTGTATGGGTGGGCCTTGAAGTTCATGGCCATGGTCAAGTTGGTGCGACCGTGGTAGGCGTGGTCGAATACTGCGATCTCTCCGCGTCCGGTGTGCTTGCGGGCAATCTTTACGGCGTTCTCAACAGCTTCGGCACCCGAGTTAAACAGTGCGGAGCGCTTTTCAAAGTTTCCCGGAGTGTGGCGATTTAGGATTTCGCAAACCTGGATGTAGGGAACATACGGAGTTACTGTAAAAAGGCTGTGGGTGAGCTTTTGAACCTGCTCGATTACCGCATCGACCACCTGCTGGTTAGTGTGACCGATGGTCACAACACCGATTCCACTTCCAAGGTCAATCAGCTGGTTTCCATCTACGTCAATCAAAATGGCACCGTGGGCGCGCTCAATGTATACCGGGAGCAGGGTGCCAACGCCGTGGCTGACTTCCTGAAGCTTTCTTTTGTGCAGTTCCTGGGACTTAGGTCCTGGGATTGCGGTCACTAATTTACGCTCTTGGGCGATTTCTAGAGTGGTCATGGTTAGATTCTACGCCTGTCTTTTTATAGGTTGTGGTACATGGCAAGATGGGTAAATGCGCCGAGTCATAATCTTGGGATCCACCGGATCCATTGGTACCCAGGCTATTGAGGTCATCGACAAGAACCCTGACAAATTTCAGGTGGTTGGTCTTGCCGCGGGTACAAATAAGGAAGCCCTGGAATCCCAGCGGGCTCACTTTTCATTGGATAAATCTAAGGCCGTTTTAGGCTCTGAGGCCGCGACTTTGTTGGTGGAGGAAACTGACGCCGATGTTGTATTAAACGGCATAACCGGGTCGATTGGGCTAGCCCCAACCCTCGCAGCCCTAAAATCCGGCAAGACCCTGGCGCTCGCCAACAAAGAATCGCTGATTGTTGGGGGTCAGCTGGTCACGGGGTTGGCAAGCCCGGGACAAATTGTTCCAGTTGATTCGGAGCACTCCGCAATCGCCCAGTGTCTAAGGTCTGGTTCTAGTAAAGAGGTAAAAAAACTTATTCTGACCGCCTCCGGCGGACCCTTTCGTGGTTTTTCAAAAGAACAGCTCGCGATTGTGACCCCGGCTGAAGCCTTGGCTCACCCCACCTGGGTAATGGGTCAGGTTGTTACAACTAACTCCGCGTCACTGGTAAATAAAGGTCTCGAGCTTATTGAAGCTCACTTGCTGTTTGATGTTCCTTTTGAACAAATAGAAGTCACCGTTCATCCGCAGTCGGTAATTCACTCGATGGTGGAATTTGTTGACGGATCGGTTATCGCTCAAGCATCGCCGCCAGATATGAAGTTACCAATTGCACTCGGGTTATCCTGGCCCGATCGGCTGGGTGAAGTTTCGATACCGGTGGATTGGAGTAAGTCTCACTCGTGGCAGTTTGAGCCATTGGACGAAAAGGTGTTTTCTGCGGTAGCGCTAGCAAGGCAAGTTGGCAAAGCTGGCAAGAGTTACCCAGCTGTTTATAACGCGGCCAATGAGCAGGCCGTGTTGGCTTTTCATGCCGGTGCTATCAGTTTTGATCAAATCACCGATTTGATTGCGCGGGCGGTTGAGGCCCACGAGCCTGAAGGCGAGCTAACTTTAGAATCTGTTCTGGCAGCCGAGAGGTGGGCCAGGGATCGAACCGACGCCCAGATCGCCAAGGCCTGCTAGTTTCCCCAGAATTGATATCTCGTTCACAAAAGATTCCTGTGGTTGAAGTAGGTTTATTGGCGTGAGCGAAACCCTTTGGTATCTGGCTGGAATTTTATTTATCGTCCTGGGTATTGGCGTGTCAATTGGAATTCACGAAATCGGACATCTTGTGCCAGCCAAGCTTTTTGGCGTAAAGGTCACCAAGTACATGATTGGTTTTGGCCCAACTCTTTATTCGAAAACAGTGGGCGAGACCGAATACGGCCTAAAGGCGTTCCCGCTCGGTGGTTATATCGCCATGCTTGGGATGTATCCGCC
>NZ_JBASXC010000027.1:0-15272 GCF_049276775.1 Rhodoluna sp. | reverse complement strand
GAATTAAACAACAAGGTCAGCGGTGTCTTTGGCTGGTATTCGATGTATCGACAGGTTCTGATTCAAGGGGTTGCTCAAAAAGTAGATCCTTCCGAATCTGATGAATATCACGCGTCGAGACCTCACGATTCCCAGGTTGCGGCCTGGTCCTCCAAACAATCCAGCCCAATCGAATCAAGGCAGGCCCTTGATGCCCAATTTGACGAAGCCCTGAAGCGCTTCGAGGGAGCTGAAGTCCCAAGACCTGAGTTTTGGGGTGGATATCGAATCATTCCTTCCCGAATTGAGTTCTGGAAGGGAAGATCTAACCGGATGCACGACCGGATTGAGTTTTTTAGAACATTGAGTAAAGACGGCTCCCACGGGCCTTGGGTAAGTCAGAGGTTGCAGCCCTAAAGCACATTGTTTGCTCTAAGGGCAATGCCCAACCCCTTATTTGTTGGGGCCGCCGATAAACTTGTATTTCGCCACCAAACAAGGGACTCGCTTGGGCTTCATAGATAAATTCGAGAAGACACTAGAAAAGAAGGTCACCGGCCTATTTTCTAAGACTTTCAAATCTGGCCTAGAGCCAGTCGAAATAGCCTCAGCCATCAAGCAGGAGATGGATGCCAAGGCGTCCATCTTGAGCCGTGACCGCATCCTTGTCCCTAACTCTTATCTTGTTGCCCTAAGCCCCCAAGATCACCAGAAGCTTTTGAACCTCGGTGAACCGCTGCTCGACGAGCTACGAAACTTAGCTTCGGAGCACGCCCAGAAACAGGGCTTCCAGTTCGGCGAGGTTCTAGAGATCAAGCTTTTGGCCTCCCCGAGCCTGGCCCTTGGCCAGCTCGAGGTTTCCTCGGAGGCCAAGAAACTAGATGTTGTCTGGGTTCCGGTGCTTTCCATAAACGGTGTTTCCCACGAGATATCAAAGGCTCGGACCACCGTGGGAAGAGACCAAGCGGCAGATCTTCAAATCGGGGACAATGGTCTTAGCCGGAAGCACTTCGAGATTCTCTGGGATGGCCAAAGAGCTGCCGTTCGAGACTTGGGTTCCACCAATGGAACCAAGGTGCTTGGGAAAAAAATTGACCAGCTGACAATTTCTTCCGGCACGGTAGTTTCAGCCGGTCGAACAGACTTCTTATTTAGTGTGATTGCGAGGGCCAAGTGAGTGAGCTAGCGCTATTTCTTGTCCGCACCGGATTCCTGGTATTGCTCTGGGTATTTATATTCAGCATCATCTCCGTTATCCGTGCCGACCTGTTTGGCCAAAAAGTAGTCTCCCGTGTTGCCCAGGCCAATGTCCCGGCAGTATTTTCAGGGCCAACCTCAACAAACGGTGACACCACCAAACAACCAGAGCTGAAGGCAACCAAGCTGGTTGTCACCGAAGGTGACAAAGCCGGAACCGAGATTGCTCTTGCCGGAAGACAGCTCACCATCGGTCGAGCCGGCGATAGCGATCTGATCGTCGATGACGAATACGCCTCGACCCACCACGCCAAGCTCGTTTTTATTAACGGCGACTGGCTAATCCAAGATCTTGATTCCACCAACGGAACTTTCCTTGAGGGGCAAAAAGTCGGAACCCCGATGACCGTCTCGATGAACACCCAGGTTCGCGTCGGTCAAACCACCTTTGAGCTGAGGGCGTAGCTTCTTGGCTCTCAAAACTATTTCCTACGCTGCAAGCGATGTTGGAAAGATCAGATCCTCCAACCAGGACTCCGGCTACGCCGGAGTCAATCTCTTTCTAGTTGCCGACGGCATGGGCGGTCACGCCGGAGGAGACATCGCCTCGGCTATCACCGCTCAGCACGTAGCTCTTGCCGATGAGCCGGCAGAGTCGGCTCAAGATGCCGAGCAAAGACTCATTGACTTTATTTGGCAGGCCAACGAAAAACTCGGGGTCTCGGTTGCCGAGCATTCCGACCTTGCCGGTATGGGAACCACCTTCTCTGGGATTCTGGTTCACGGAACCAAAGTTTCCATTGGGCACATTGGTGACTCGAGGGTTTATCTCGCGCGCGATGGAATCGTGAAGCAAATCACTTCTGATCACACCTTCGTTCAAAGACTTGTTGACACCGGCCGCATCACCGAAGAGGAAGCATTGGTTCACCCGAGAAGAAGCGTTCTGATGCGCGTGCTCGGAGATGTTGAGCAGTTTCCCGAAATAGACGTTGACACTTTTGAAACCAAACCGGGTGACCGCTGGATGGTTTGTAGCGATGGGCTGTCGGGAGTTGTTCCCGAAGGCATCATGCACCGCATCTTGCTTTCTAAGTCAACCGCCAAAGAAGCAACCGAACTCCTGGTTGGCGAGGCCCTGGAGTATGGTGCACCTGATAACGTCACGGTGGTCTTGGTTGACATCGTTGAGAGCAGCGAAGAACTTCAGTCGAGCCCCTCTCGAACATTCGTTGGTTCTGCCGCAAGTGAGGTAGTGATCGAGGACCGCAGGGGCCGAAGAATCCTTCGCGTACTAAACCCAATGACGCTGATCGACATGCTCTCAAAGCCTGAGGACCCCGCGCGCTTCGCACCTGAGTCAGAAGAACTACTTGAGAAGATATTGAAAGAGACCAAGGGTCGAATCAGAAACCGAAGGCTCCGTCAGATTGCAACCTATCTTTTGGTGATTGGTGTCGCGAGCTACGGGCTATACCTTGGCTACGAATACACCCAGACCAGATTCTTTGTTGGAGTCAACGACGGAGTCGTTGTCATCTATAAGGGCATCAAGGAAGAACTCGGCCCATTCAAGTTCTCTAGTGTCTACGAGCTATCAAACATCACTGTCGAATCCTTGACCGACTTCCAGCGCGAAGCGCTGGAGCGATCAATCGACGCTGAAAACCTTGATGACGCAAGGCGCATCCTCGACCAGCTCGGGGGCAACTAGTGAACGCCCTAACCGAAGCCCTCCAGATCTCAAAGCTAATCAAGGTAATCCCCAGAAGCAGAAACCTAGAAGCGCTGCTGCTGTTTTTTGCAGCCGGGCTAAATGCATTTGAGCTTGCTCAAATTCAGCTTTCAATTATTGAAAAGATGACTCTGGATCTTTTCACCTACTGGATACCTCCGGTGCTGTTTGCTTTTGTTCTGCACATGATCCTTCGAAGAAGGGCCTCCGAGGCGGACCCTCTTATCTTGCCTATTGCCGTGGCCCTAAACGGCCTCGGAATAGCAATGATTTACCGACTGGATCTTGCAACCATCGCCTCGGGTGGTGCCGAGCTATTTGCCTTTAGGCAGGTGATGTGGACGGCGTTGGCTATGGCGTTTGCAGCCATAGTGATCTTGTATATCCCAAGCCAGCTGTTTTTGCGAAGGTATGTCTATACCGCGATGGCGGCTGGCATCTTGCTTCTTTTGCTCCCTCTTGTTCCGGTTATTGGAACCACCATCAACGGAGCAACTCTTTGGATTTCCCTGTTTGGCGTGACGTTCCAGCCGGGTGAAATAGCCAAGATCGCACTGATTGTTTTCTTTGCCGGATATCTTGTGAACCGCAAGGATTCCCTAGCGGTGGTGGGAAAAAAGATTTTCGGTATTCGAATTCCGAGGGGTCGCGAGCTCGGTCCAATTCTTTTGATCTGGCTAGCCAGCATCGGGGTCCTCGTTTTGCAGCGTGATCTTGGAACCAGCATTTTGTATTTCGGACTCTTTCTTGTGATGATCTACGTCGCAACCGGAAGGGCCTTCTACGCCGGCATCGGAGTTGCGATGTTGATAACCGGTGGACTAGTTGCCTCAAGAGTTTTGGACTACGTCTCACGTCGGTTCGATGCTTGGCTTAACCCCTTCGATCGCGACAACTACGACGCGGTTGGTGGAAGCTACCAAATTGTTCAGGGTATCTTCGGTATGGCAAACGGTGGACTGTTTGGTTCGGGTCTTGGCGGCGGTGTCCCGCAACTTGTTCCCCTCGCCGAGAGTGACTTTATTATTGCGAGCCTTGCCGAAGAGCTTGGCCTAATTGGCTTCTTCGCCATCTTGGCGCTTTACTTTCTGCTGGTCTCTCGGGGACTAAAGGTTGCCTTTAGGCACTCTGATGAATTCGCCAAGCTCATGGCGGTTGGTTTTTCTTTCGTTATTGCGCTCCAGTTATTTGTTGTGATCGGCGGAGTGACGAGAATTCTTCCCCTCACGGGACTCACCACACCCTTCCTGGCAGCCGGTGGTTCCTCACTACTTGCCAACTGGATCATCATCGCGATGCTGCTAAGGCTTTCTGATTCTGCGGCCGATCGTCAGACCGAGGTGCTACCTCGATGATCAAAGAGCTAAAGAGGGTCTCGCTGGTTGTTGCCGGGATGTTCCTGAGTTTATTTATGGCCGCAACTTTATTGCAGGCTGTGAACACTGAAGCTCTTGCTGATGATCCGAGAAACGTTAGAAACATATACGAAAGCTATAAGACTCAGCGCGGACCAATCCTGGTCGATGGCAAGGCCATCGCGAGTTCAATCCCTTCCGATAACGCCTACCGCTACCTGCGGGTCTATG
Organism: Rhodoluna sp.; assembly: GCF_049276775.1. GTDB lineage: Bacteria > Actinomycetota > Actinomycetes > Actinomycetales > Microbacteriaceae > Rhodoluna. The sequence goes on along the minus strand of NZ_JBASXC010000027.1, from coordinate 10,775 downwards.
AAAATGAGATTTACTCGGGTGTCACTGGGTTCTTCTCCGTCTTCCGTGGTGCAACCGGAATTGAATCGGCGGCTAACTCTTATCTTTCCGGCCAAAGCTCTTCGCAGTTTTTTGAACAGGTCAACGCTGTTCTATCCGGGAACCCCGTCACGGGAGCTGCGGTTGAGCTAACCCTCGACCCGGTTCTTCAGCAGGCCGCCTGGGATGCTCTTGGTAGCTACCGGGGCGCCCTGATTGCAATTGACCCAAACACCGGAAACATTCTGGCAATGGTTTCAAAGCCGGGCTTTGATGCCAACGAGATCGCGGGTCACTCCAGCAAAAAAGTCACCGAGAATTACGATGCACTTCAGGATGATGAAGCTAACCCGCTGATAAATAAAACCATCGGCGGAGATCTTTACCACCCGGGATCGGTATTCAAACTTGTGGTGGCGGCAGCTGCTCTGGAGTCCGGCGAATACACCAACCAGTCCACCTTCGATAACCCGGTCTCGGTTCAGCTTCCAAACTCAACCTCCGAGGTTTTCAACTCTTCCAGAAACGCCTGCGGCAGCAAAACTGACGTCACTCTTATTTACGCAATGCGCTTTAGCTGCAACGTGCCCTTTGTTGAGTTGGGTCTTGCACTTGGACAGGACAGGCTTCGCGCTCAAGCAGAACTGTTTGGCTTTGGCAAAGAAATCAGAGTGCCGATGCTCGCCACCCCGAGCATCTTCCCCGAAGAAATGGATGATGCCCAGCTTGGACTTTCATCCTTCGGTCAGTATGACGTTCGAGTATCGCCCCTCCAGATGGCCCTTATCTCGGCCAGCATCGCCAACGGTGGCCTGATGATGCAACCAAACCTAATTGAGAGCGTCATTAGCCCAAACCTCTCTGTCATTGCCGCCCCCCAGCCCGAGGTCCTAGCTCAACCAATCACCGCGGCAACAGCCGATTCGATCAAGAAGATGATGGTGCAATCTGTTGCCAGGGGCGTTTCAAGCAACGCCTCGGTGTCTGGTTTCAAGGTCGCAGGTAAGACTGGAACTGCTGAAAACGGGCCCGATGAACGGGTGACCCTCTGGTTCACAGGTTTTGCCCCGGCTGCAAACCCAAGAGTTGCAATTGCCCTTGTGATCGAGGACGGCGGAGGCCGTGATTCGGGAGTTAGTGGCAACGCAACTGCAGCCCCGGTTGCGAGGTCGTTCTTCCAGGCGGTGCTTCGCTAGTGAAACCAGAAGCTGGACAGATATACGGCGACCGATACAAACTTGTCGATCGCATCGCGATCGGCGGTATGGGTGAGGTATGGCGAGCCCATGACCAGGTAATCCTTCGGGATGTTGCCATCAAGATCCTTAAACCTGAGTTCATGGGCGACCCTGGCTTTCTCGAAAGGTTCCGCGTTGAGGCTCGTCACGCCGCACGTGTTGACCACGTCGGCATAGCCGACGTCTATGACTACGGCGAGGGCTCGGGCTCGGCTTATCTGGTTATGGAACTGGTCTCCGGTGATTCGCTGGCGCGGATAATCGAAAAACGTATTCGCCTAACCGGTGTAGAAGTTTTGTCAATAGTTGAGCAAACCGCGAAGGCTCTGCACGCAGCTCACGAGGACGGCCTCGTCCACCGCGATGTGAAGCCGGGAAATCTTTTGATTACCCCAAGTGGCAAAGTGAAGATCACCGACTTCGGTATTGCTAGGGTTGCCGACCAGGTTGCGCTTACCGCAACCGGTCAGGTGATGGGAACGGTTCAGTATCTAGCTCCTGAGCAGGCAACCGGAAAACCCGCAACACCTTCAACCGATATTTACTCGCTGGGTATTGTGGCGTACGAAGCACTAACCGGAAGAAGACCTTTCACCGGTGAATCGCAGATGGTTATCGCGATGGCACAAATCAATGACAAGCCACCGGCGATGGGCGATGACATCGACAAGCGCGTGCAGGAACTGGTTTTATCCTGCCTCGCCAAAAAACCCAATCAGCGGCCAGGATCCGCGCTTGATCTTTCCAACCGCGCCAGGGCGCTAAGACTGCAGCTTGAGGGAGTTTCACCAACCGAGGTATTCAATCAAGATCAAGCTCCCACCGTTAAGGCTAGAAAGGTCGAGGACGACCCCAAGACCGAGCCTGCCGAGAAGCTACCAATTATTTGGCCATGGCTTGCTCTGATTGGACTTTTATTTGCCGCGGCCGCCGGTGTCATGATTGCAATTGTCTTCTCCCTGATAGCCGAGCAAGAATCCACCTCAACTATTCCAACCTTTGAACCAACAGTTGCTCCAACCGAAACCGTGACAGAAGAACCGGTCCAAACCGCTGTTGTTTTGCTCACCGATGTCATCGGCAAGAACGTTGCCGATGCATCCATCTTCCTAAAAGAACGGGGTCTGCTTGTTGATGCAGTTCCCGGTGAAGCCCTAGACCCAGCAGATCCTCGCATCTTGACTGTTTACCGAGCCGACGGCCTGGGACAGGTTCCAATTGGCTCAACGGTGAAGATTTTCTATTACATCCAGCAGGGGGCAGGTCCTGACCCTTCGCCCACCCCGCCAACTGAAGAACCAGAGCCAGATGGTTCGATACCTATTCCACTTCCAAACACAACGGGTTCACCATTGCCAACTCCAACTCCAACAACGACCACACCAACTCCAACTGAAGGTACGGGCGGAACGAATTGATGGAGGGGTTATATTTGAAATTGAGAACGGGGAATAAAGACATTGTCTGAACAGGAAAGAGTGCTGGCCGGCCGCTACCAGGTTGGCGAAATCATTGGCCGTGGGGGTATGGCCGATGTCTTCGAAGGCGTTGATCTTCGCCTCGGACGAAAGATCGCCATCAAACTCCTAAAGTCCGACCTCGCGAACGACGAGAGCTTTGAGTCACGCTTTGCTCAGGAAGCTCAGGCATCAGCCAAGATGGCTCACCCAACCATCGTCCGTATCTATGACGCCGGCGAAGAGACCTCCACAGACTCGAACGGCAACCAGCGTAAGACCCCCTTTATTGTCATGGAATACGTGCGTGGCAAGCTCCTTCGAGATCTAATGCACGAGCGGAAGCTCACCCTTGGCGAAGCCGTCGGCTACGCCAAGCAGGTTCTAACCGCGCTCGAGTATTCACACAAAGCCGGAATCATTCACCGCGACATCAAAGCCTCAAACATCATGGTGACCCAAGAAGGACAGGTCAAAGTCATGGACTTTGGCATTGCCCGCGCAATCTCTGACTCATCCGCAACGCAGGCACACACCTCAGGCATTGTTGGAACCGCTCAGTACTTCTCACCCGAGCAGGCAAGGGGTGAGGCGGTTGATGCCAGAACTGACCTTTACTCGACCGGCGTTTTACTATACGAAATGTTCGCGGGGCGTCCGCCTTTCAAGGGTGACACCGCGGTATCGGTTGCCTACCAGCACGTCAGTGAGAAAGTCACTTTGCCTTCAGAGCACAACCCGGAACTCACCCCCGAGCTTGATCAGGTTGTTCTGAACGCTCTGGCTAAAGACCGCGACGAAAGATTCCAAACTGCGGAAGAATTCCGCGAGCACCTAATGGCGGCAGCCAACGGCCAGGCCCTAACCAAAGCACCGGCCAAAACCAAGCCGGTCCCAGTTGCCCCTCAACCAACTGAAGTTCTGCAGGCTGCACCAACGGAAGTTATCGGTGAGATTCAACCGGATGAGTTCTTCAAAGAACTCGGTGTTGATTTCAAATCAGACCCTCAAACCGGCGGAAACCAATTTCAAAAAGCGGCGCGGAGCGACCGCCCATCCCCGGGGTTGATGTGGGGGGTTGGTTCCGGTGCCGCTGTGGTGCTTGTTGGATTAATCATTTGGCTACTGACCCTGGGCGGATCCTTCCAGCCCCTTACCCCACCTGCAACCACGGGCATCCTGGTTGCCGATGTCTCGGGAGCACTGTTTGATGACGGAGCCCAAACTCTAAGAGATCAAGGGCTTCTCGTTCTAAGACTCACCGAGTCAAGCGACGATGTTGAGCCAGGTTTTATTATCCGAACCGATCCTGTTGCGGGAACCGAAGTTCCCGAGCGGACCACCATCGAGGTAGTTGTTTCCTCCGGAAAACTTGAAGCAACTGTGCCATTTTTATCCGGTCTAACCGAAGAGGCAGCAAGAGCTGCCCTCGAGGGAGTTGGACTCGTGCTTGGAGTAATTACACCGGGCAACTCTGCAACCGTTGAGCAAGGGTTGGTAATCGAATCGGTTCCCGCGGCCAACGAAAGAATTGTTGAGGGATCGGTTGTGAACCTATTGGTCTCCGACGGTCAGGTTCAGGTTCCAAACGTTAGAAACTTGAGCGTCTCCGATGCCCAGCGAATCATGCAGGCACCTGAGGTTGGTTTTACCGTTGTGGTTGAACAGCCTCTTGACTGCTTGGGAACGGTTGGAACAATTGTTGAAAACCAGTCGATTGAACCGGGTCTTGCCGATCAGCGCTCGAGCATTACGCTAACGCTGAACTGCGTTCCCTCTACTTAGAGGTTCACCATCGGAGAAAGCGATTTGGCTTTCTCCGCTGCTCCCTTGAGCCCCAGTGACTCGAGCCAGTTGCCGAGCATCTGGTAGCCACCTTCTGTTAAGACACTCTCCGGGTGAAACTGAACACCGTAAATAGGTTTGGTTTTGTGCTGCAGACCCATGATCACGCCGCCCTTAGTTCTTGAAGTCACAACCAAGTCTTTCGGGACGGTGCCATCAAGTACCGCGAGGGAGTGGTATCTGGTTGCCTTGAAAGACTTGGGGACATCTTTGAAAATCATGCTGTTGTCGTGCTCGACCTCTGAGGTTTTACCGTGCATCAGCTCTTCGGCGGACTGAACGGTTGCACCCATCGCCTCGGCTATTGCCTGGTGGCCCAGGCAAACACCAAAAACTGGTTGATTGGTTTCCAGGGCTTGCTTGACTACCCCAATGCTGAGTCCCGCATCTGCTGGGGTTCCGGGTCCCGGAGAGATTAAAACCCCGTCGTATTTGGCCATCAGGGCTGGAAGCGCTGATGGCTCGACGGCGTCGTTTCTCATTACGTCGGTTTCGGCTCCCAACTGCTGCAGGTAGCCATTTAGCGTATAAACGAAGCTGTCGTAGTTATCCAGCACGAGGATCTTGGTCATTTGTATAAAGCCTAGTTGTAGAATTGAACCCATGTCTGAACTAAATAATCTGCCAAACCAAAAGCCAGCCAAGCCATCAAAGAACGAGGGTGAGTCTGGAGATTCTCTAAACCCGATCTGGTTTAAGCCAGTGATGTTTGGCTTCATGCTGGTTGGTCTTTTGTGGATCATCACTTACTACGTCACCAGCGCCCAGTTCCCCCTCGGAGCCGCAACTCCTCTAAACCTTCAGAACTGGAACATCCTGATTGGTTTTGGAATTGCGATGATCGGCTTCATGATGTCGACCCGCTGGAAATAGATTAGTCAGAAACCAAACGGCAACCGGAAGATGACTCCGGCCACGGTTATCAAGACAATCAGACCAACCACCCCAAGCACCTGAATCTTTTGGGCCAAGCCCGATTTATACCTGGTCCTTGCGTAAACTGCCGTCACGGCCATTCCGGCCAATAATCCTCCAAGGTGTCCCTGCCAAGAGATACCTGGAACTATAAATCCAAAAGCGAGATTCACGGCTATCAGCCCAACCAGTAAACCTGAGTTATCGCCGATAGCTCGGAGCATGATCAGGTAAGCGCCCATCAAACCGAAGAAAGCCCCGGAGGCGCCAACAACAGGAATTACCGGCTCCGATAACCAGAGCACCGCGGCAGAGCCGCCGAAGATAGAAATTAGATATAGAGCCAAAAACCTTGAGCGGCCTAGCATCGGTTCGATGATTCGACCGAAGATATAAATCGAATAGATGTTGATCAGGATGTGCCAAAAGCTATCGGGCGAGTGAACAAAGCCAGCGGTGAGCATTCGCCAGGGCTCTAGCACCGTAAGAAGTGGTGCGTAGAACATGGCCGTGGTGACGCTGGAGCCCGGAATCACCTGCAAAAGCCAAATGACCAAATTGATCATTATCAGCGAGATGGTTATTCTCGGCTGATCCGATTTCAATCTGGCCATTTGGTTTTTGTAAAACCTAAGCTGCTACAACGTCGATGGACTCGATGACCACATCGTCTAGTGGCTTATCTTGAGGCCCGGTCTCAACGGCCTGAATCTTGTCTACAACCTTTCGAGAATCTGGATCAACGACTTCACCGAAGACGGTGTGCTTCCCAAACAACCAGGTGGTTGGCACGGTGGTGATAAACCACTGCGAACCGTTGGTGCCAGGTCCTGCGTTTGCCATGGCGAGCTTGTAAGGCTCATTGAAGGTTAGCTCCGGGTGAATCTCGTCATCGAAGTTATAGCCTGGTCCACCCATACCGGTTCCGGTTGGGTCACCGCCCTGAAGCATGAAGTCAGGAATAATTCGGTGGAAGATCACGCCGTTATACAAAGGTGTCCCTTTAGGCTGTGGTCCGCGGTTTGGATGAGTCCATTCGATGGAACCATCTGCAAGACCGATGAAGTTCTCAACGGTCTTGGGTGCGTGTAGAGCAAAAAGGTTTACCTTGATGCTTCCTAGGTTGGTTTTGATTGTCGCTACATGAGTATGTGAAGTCATGGTTACTATTGTGCCATGAGTTCAATAAGGCCGCTTGGCCGCATGCTGGTGTCTAAAGCAAGAAATAGAACGGTTGAGATAGACGCAAAAAAAGTATCGCTTGGCTCTTTTTATACGACCCAATCCGGCTGGCTCACCCCTGAAGTCACTAAGTTTCTTGAGAAAGCCCTGAAAAACTCTAATGGATTCCTACTTGATCCCTTCGCGGGCGATGGTCACCTCCTTGATGCCGTTAGGGAAAACAAAACGATAAGAAACAAAGTGGTCAAAGCCTCTGGCTTTGACATCCAAGGTGCAACTTGGCCCATCAACGACTCACTGCTAGAGATTCCAAACAAAGAACGTGCGGTGATTGTGACAAACCCTCCGTACCTTGCCAACCACTCCGCTAAGCGCAAAGGGGTTTCTTCCCTAGTTTCAAAATACTTCGAACGTTCGACCCAAAAGAACCTGTATATGATCGCCCTAGAGAATTGCCTAGCATCCGCCGACTACGTTGTTGCAATCATTCCTGAAACTTTTTTACTTTCTTCTTTTCCAAAAGATCGTCTTGAGCTTGCGGTGGTTATCCAAGCAGAGTTATTTGGTGATACCGATGCTCCGGCATTGGTTGCCTGCTTTGGGAAAGATGAGCGCAAAGCTGCGCACGTCTTCACCGGCAACCAGAGCATCGGCCAACTGAGTGACATCCTTGCGCTCAGAGAATCAACTGCACCAAAGCAAAGAATTGTTTTCAATGACCCGAAGGGCCGAATCGGCCTTCGGGCGGTTGATGGAAGCGACGGCAAATCACCAATCGAGTTTGTGGCCGCTTCGAGTTTTGCCTATCCCGCGGAGTCGGTAGTTGTATCTTCGAGGCTCATGACCTACATAGAACTCCCTGAGCTTTCGGACGGCGCCATGACTAGAGTAATAAATGAAGCTAATCGAGACCTAAATCGAATTAGAGTCACCTCGGGAGATTTGGTTTTAGCTCCCTTCAAGGGCAACGACAAAGCTGGAAGGCGCCGAAGGCGCCTAGACTATAAGCTTGCGAGAAAGATATTGAACCAAGCGGTTGAGGAAACAAGAAAGTAGTGGAGTAGTGGCGGCAATAGAGTTTCTAGACCTCGGTAAGAAGTACGGCAAGGTTCGCTCGGTTCGAAAGCTAACGGCGAGTATTGCCGAGGGGCGAATCACCGGACTTTTGGGCCCAAATGGGGCCGGTAAGTCAACGTCACTTCGCTGCCTGCTAGGGCTTGCCAAGCCGACCTCCGGTGGAGCCAAAATCTTAGGTGTTCAATACAAGGAGCTTAAGAATCCGCTCTCCCAAATCGGAGCTGTCCTAGATTCCCGAGGTTTTCACGGAGGGCTAAGTGGGAGACAGAACCTAAAAGTCATGGCCGCTGCCGCCAAGATCAAAGACACGAGAGTTGACGAGGTCTTGAAGTTGGTTGACCTGGAAGCTGCTGCCAACAAAAAAGCTAAGAGCTACTCGCTCGGCATGAAGCAAAGGCTTTCTCTAGCCGGAGCACTCCTTGGAGACCCCAAAGTCTTAATTCTCGATGAGCCGGCAAACGGTCTAGACCCAATCGGCATTGCGTGGCTTCGTGGATTCCTTAGAACACTTGCGGACGAAGGAAAGACCATCTTGGTCTCCTCCCATCAGCTGGCTGAAATGCAGACCACTGTTGACGATGTCCTCATCATCAACCACGGCCTGCTTATGGCGCAAGGCGGCATGAAGGAAATCATCGGTGAGGGATCGCTCGAGGAGGCATTCCTGAAGCTCACCGCGGGAGGCGCACGATGAATCTAGTCAAAGCGGAACTCAGAAAGCTTGTTTATTCGCGTTCAACCTACGGTTTATTGCTTGCGAGCATCTTTGTTGCGGTCCTAAGCGTCGTTGCCACACCAATCGTGATCGCACAAGACGAGAGTGGTCTGTTTGGTTCTTTGGAGCAACAGGCGATGGTTGATGGCGTCTACTTGAATGCCATCAGCTCCTATATTTTTGCAATAATCCTTGGCATCCTGATTATGTCGGGTGAGTTTCGTCACGGGACTGCGGTTGCAACATTCCTCGCATCCCCGAAGCGAGCAAGGGTTTTGTTTGTGAAGCTCGGGGTAGCTGCATTTGCTGGAACACTATTTCAGATTATTTCCGTAGCGGCTTCAGTTGCCGCGGGATTTGTGACTCTTTCTTTTTATGAAGACGCGGTCGAGCCAAGTGACCAGGTGTTCCTGAATCTAGGGATTGCGGCAGTTCTTTCGGGAGCCATCCTGGGACTGGTTGGCGTGGCAGTTGGATCGCTAATTAGAAACCAATTGATTGCGATTGTTTCAACACTTGTCTGGCTGTTTGTTATCGAGCCGATTATTCTTTTGGTCATTGTGGATGCTGGAAAGTGGCTCCCAACCGGTGCAATCGGTGGAATGCTCGCAATCGAGTTCGAATCCGAGGCTCTCGGCGTATCAACCGCAGACTACCTAAGCCCAGGGTTATCAGCGTTGGTTCTATTGGGTTATGGCGCGATATTCACAGTTGTTGCACTTGTCACAAGCATGAGACGAGACATCGACTAGTTCTGAGTCTGAAAAGCCGAACTAACTGCTTAGAGTTTCACCAGTCCCACTTCACTTGCCAAAAGCCTCTCTGCACTCTCGAGCTCGGGAGCCAAGAAACGGTCTGGTCCAACCCCCGGAACTTCTTTACGAAGTTTAGCGAGCATGGCCGAGGTTTTAGGGGCAGGCTTTAGCGGAGCTCGCATCTCAATTCCCCTGGCTGCTGTCACGAGTTCGATTGCGAGTACCCGGCGCAAGTTATCAACCACTTTGCGAAGCTTTCTTCCTGCGTGCCAGCCCATCGAGACGTGATCTTCCTGCATCGCTGATGAAGGAATAGAGTCAACGCTTGCCGGAACAGAAAGCCTCTTGTTTTCAGAAACCAGGCCGGCTTGGGTGTATTGAGCGATCATCAAACCCGAATCAACTCCAGCATCCTCTGCCAGGAAGGGATTTAGTCCGTGCGAGCGGAACTTGTCCAAAAACCGATCGGTTCTTCTTTCAGAGATTGAGGATAAATCAGTAGCGGCAATTGCAAGAAAATCAAGCACGTATCCAACCGGCGCACCGTGGAAGTTTCCGTTCGAGGTGACCTCACCGGATTCCAAAACCACGGGGTTATCAACCGTTGCTGCAAGCTCGCGGGTTGCAACTAGAGATGCGTGCGTGATGGTGTCACGCACCGCACCTGCCACCTGCGGGGCGCAACGAAGCGAGTATGCGTCCTGAACTCGGTCGTCACCGTCTCTATGGGAGGCAACTATTTCAGACCCCTTGAGGGCATCGAACATATTTGCAGCACTCTGTGCTTGGCCCGGGTGTGGACGAAGTGGTTTGTGAAGCTCTGCTCTAAAGACCTGATCGGTTCCCATAAGTCCCTCGACACTCATCGCCGCAATGAGATCTGCCTGGTCAACGAGCTTGTTCAGATCATGCAGTGCAAGAATCAGCATGCCGAGCATGCCATCTGTTCCGTTGATTAGCGCAAGGCCCTCTTTTTCGCGCAGCTCAATAGGGGTGATCCCGGCAGCTGCCAGTAGCTCTGCAACTGGCTTTTCTATTCCGTCTGGTCCGGTGGCTCTTCCCTCACCCATTAGAACAAGTGCGCAGTGGGCAAGAGGGGCCAAATCGCCACTGCAACCCAAGGAGCCATACTCGTGAACAATTGGCGTGATTCCCGAATTCAGAAGTTCCGCATAGGTTGTTGCAAGCTCGGGCCTAACCCCGGTTCGACCACTCACTAGGGTCTTCAGGCGAAGAAGCATCAGAGCTCGAACAACTTCTTTTTCAACTGGTTCTCCCATGCCTGCGGCATGGGAGCGAATCAAAGACTTCTGCAGCTGCACACGATCCTCTGGAGCGATGTGCCGATTGGCTAGTGCACCAAAGCCGGTTGAGATTCCATAGACGGGGGTTTCGGAAGCAGCTAAGGATTCGATGTGAGCGCGGGTGGCCGCCATCTTCTCGAGGGCCTCTTTGGCAATCTCGATCTTTGCGCTATTTCTTGCAACCTCAACCACCTGTTGCATGGTTAGTCCGCTCGAACCTAGTGTGATCATTTCTTGCTTCCGTTCTGGTTTTGATAAATCGTTTGTCC
>NZ_JBASXC010000026.1:0-49615 GCF_049276775.1 Rhodoluna sp. | reverse complement strand
TTGAGGTTATAACCAGTTGGATCGGCGGCTTTTCTCCCTTCAACTCTGAGAACAGCGTGAGTAAAAAGGAGTTGGAGCTCTGGGGTGCGACGATGGCAATCTTTGAATCGCTAAGTTTTGATTGAAGTTTTGCAAACGGGTAGCCCTGGCCCAGGCGTGCGAGGACCCCGTGCTTTTTCACAAGTTCAAGTCTAAGCAGTGTCACTCTCGGTCGGAGCATGGTATTTGCCTTGGGTGGCCTCGATACCGTTTCTGGCCATTTCCTCGAGCGCATCGGCTGCAATTTCGAGAGTCACGGCCAGCTCTGTCTTTTCAGATCCAGAAAAGTTTTTCAGAACGTAATCGGCGGCATCTGAAGTTCCAGGTGGTCTTCCTATGCCAAGTCGAATCCGAGCAAAGTCCTTAGTGTCAAGCGCAGCGATGATGTCACGGATACCGTTATGACCACCGTGGCCCCCACCCTGCTTGAGCTTGAAGGAGGCTGGTGGAAGATCCAGCTCATCGTGGGCAACAATTAATGACTCAGGCTCAAGTTTGTAAAAGCTCATCAACGATGAGGTCGGTCCGCCTGAAAGGTTCATGTAAGAAAGTGGTTTAGCCAAAATAAGTTTTGGGCCACCAATAACCTTGACCTCAGCAACCAGAGCGTTGGATTTATGAGCTTTGAAGTTCTCGCCAAACCTTGCCGCAACCACATCTAGCAGCAGCTGCCCAACGTTATGGCGGTTAAGTGCGTAGTTGGGCCCGGGATTACCGAGCCCAACTACTAAAAAGGTATTACTCAGCTTTCGCTTCCGTTTCCTTCTCAGCCTCTGTAGTAGCTTCAGCTGCTGCTTCAGCTGGTTCCTCAGTCTGACCGGCCGCGGTGACTACAACCGAAGCAACCAACACATCCGGTGCGATGTCCAATGTTGCTCCGGAAGGAATCATGATGTCCTTAGCCAATAAGTGGAAACCAGCACCTTCCTTGTTGAAGATTGCCTCCACGTATTCTGGAATTGTAGTTGCATCCACTTCTAGCTTTAGGGTCTTGTGCTCGAGATCGATTGTGGTTCCGGACAGTGACTCTCCAACCACGTGAACAGGCACCTCAACCTTTACTCGCTCACCCTTCTTAATCTCCATTAGGTCGACGTGCTCGATGACCTGAGTCACGACGTCCTTGGTGGCTGACTTCACAAGCACCAGCTGGGGTGTTCCCGCAATGTCAAGATCGATAAGGGCATTCTTGTGACGAAGCACTAGAGCAATCTCGTGAGCTGGAAGGGTGATGTGCCGAGGGTCTGAACCGTGGCCGTAGATTACAGCCGGAGTCTTGCCTGCAGCACGGAATTTACGAGCTGCGCCTTTGCCGAAATTCGTTCTAACTTCAGCAACAAGTTTATTTTCTGCCATTTTTTGTTCCCTAACTATTGTTTACAGACTCAATCCTGAACCTGTCTTTTATTTCTATCTACTCAAGCGTTGAACGCGAGGATCAGGGAACTTGCCCGAAAACCCCGTCGATAACGGCTTCCCGAAAGAAGCCCTCGCCGTTGTTATCTACAGCCTAGCTGGATGGTCGAAGCTTTATCAAACCTGCCCGAGCAACAAGCGCCAGGGCCAGGAGTGCCATACCCAAAACAAGAGATTGCAGCGGAACAAAGGCGGCTAGCAGACAGCAGGTGGTTAGCCCCAAGAGGGCAAGAAACTTAGGGTTCCACTGGCCAGCACCCAGTTGCTTTATGGCCGCCAGATTGGCAATGGCGTAGTAGCCAAGCACGCAGAAAGATGAAATCCCAATAGTCCAGACGATATCTCCAGAACTGATCAATGAAATTGCTATAGCCGCAAGCACTAGCTCCGCCGCCCAAGGGCTCTCAAACCTTTTGCTTTTGCGGGTCAGAACCCTGGGAAGCTCCCCGTCTCTTGCCATCGCCTCAGCTGTTCGGGAGATGCCGGCCAACAACGATAGAAGTGATCCCAAGCATGCTGCCGCGGCTATGACTATTACAACCTCACCAGCGAGCCAGGGCATCGCAAGGGCTGTGAACTCAAGAACCGGGGCAGCTGATTTTTCAAGTGACGGACCTAGCGTCCTCGAGAGGGCGTTTCCAACCAACAGGTACAGACTAAGTACAAACACCAAGCCGATTGTTATGGCTCTAGGAACATTTACAGCCGGGTTCCTAACTTCCTCCCCCAGGGTCGCCACTCTGGCGTAGCCGGCAAATGCAAAGAAGATCAAGGCCGCTGCTGAAATAATTCCAGTAATCGAAAGCTCAGTCTGCATAGAAGCGGAGTCTTGCTGTAAACCAAAAAACCCAACCAGTAGCAAAAGTAAAATTGTTGGGACGCTGAGTATCAGCGCACCCAGAGCAGTTCGGTTAATCCCAAAAAGATTTATCACTGTCATTAGCAATACCGCGCCAATTGCAACTTCGACCTTGGCGGCTGGATCAATGTATGCGGCTGCGGCAAGTGCGATTGCCGCAACGGATCCAATCTTGCCCAGAACAAAACAAATACCGGCTAAAAATCCCCAGCTCTTCGAAAGATGCTCGCGTCCGTAGGCGTAGGCTCCACCAGCCCTGGGCAAAACTTTGGATAGCTGCCTCATGCTCCTAGCGTTTAGGGCTGCAACCAATCCAGCTAGTGCTATGGCAACCAACAGGTAGGGCCCCGACAAAAGCGCGGCCGGGGCGAAAACCACAAAAACTCCGGCACCGAGCATCGACGCAATCCCGATCAGGGATGCGCCGCCAAGCGAGAGCTTAGGACTGGCCGGGGAAGAGGGAGGTGACTGAGTCATCGCCGAATACCGCGGTGATTGCTTTTGCAATAAGTGGTGCGATGGACAAGACGGTTAGAGTCGCAAATTCCTTATCCGGGGTAATAGGCAAGGTGTTGGTCACCAACACAGCATCAACTGCCCCGTCGGAGAGTCTTTCGACAGCTGGGTTTGAGAACACCGCGTGGGTCGCCGCAACTATTACGCGCTTAGCGCCGTTTTCTTTTAGGGCCTTGGCGGCCGCAACGATTGTGCCGCCGGTGTCAATCATGTCGTCCACCAGCACGCAGGTCCGCCCCTCAACCTCACCAACTAGCTCGTGAACGGAAACCTTGTTGGGGACATTTGGATCGCGGCGTTTGTGGATGATGGCAAGTGGGGCACCCAATCGGTCCGCCCAGATATCTGCAACCCTTACTCTTCCAGAGTCTGGAGAGACAACAGTTAGCTCCTCATGCCCCCAGTTCTGTTTTACATGATCGGCCAGCATTGGAAGTGCCCATAGGTGATCCACGGGTCCATCGAAGAATCCCTGAATCTGAGGTGAGTGAAGATCAACCGACATCACCCGGTTGGCTCCGGCAGCCTTGTAAAGATCTGTTACAAGCCTTGCTGAAATTGGCTCGCGTCCCTTGTGTTTTTTGTCTTGACGCGCGTAGGGGAAAAACGGCGCCACAACCGTAATGCGCTTTGCACTGGCCCGCTTTAACGCATCTACCATCAACAGTTGCTCCATCAACCAGTGATTAATTGGAGCCGGGTGGGCTTGAATGACAAAAGCGTCCACTCCGCGGACGCTTTCCTCAAATCGAACGAAGGTTTCCCCATTCGCAAAATCATAAGCGGTGGTTGGAACAAGAGTTGTTCCCAATAGTGCAGCGACCTCTTCGGCCAGACCTTGATGGGCTCGCCCGCTAACCAGTGCCAGTCTTTTTTCTCCGGTGGTCTTAATGCTCAACTGCGGGCTCCTAGTTTCTAGTTGGATTTTTTCTTGGAAGCTGCTTCTGCGGAGGTGGTGCCTGGTCGCTTAGCGATGACCCAGTCAGCGATACTGCGCTGTGGTGCAACGTTCATCCCAAGCTCCCCTGGAGCTATGTCTTTGCGAACCACTGTTCCGGCCGCTGTATACGCTCCATCTCCAATCGTAATGGGGGCAACAAACACGTTGTGTGATCCGGTCCTAACGAAGGATCCGATGGTCGATACGTGTTTCTCTACTCCGTCGTAGTTGGCAAAAATCGTTCCAGCTCCGATGTTTGAGCCCTCACCGATTTCTGCATCGCCGACGTATGAAAGATGGGGAACCTTGGATTTGGTTCCAATCTTTGCGTTTTTGGTCTCGACGAAAGAGCCGATTTTTCCGCCAACCCCAAGGTCTGTACCCGCTCGCAGGTAGGCAAAAGGGCCCACCTTTGCAGAGTCCTGAACGACGCTGTTCTCGATAACCACGGAAGGGCCAACCTCAGCTCCCGCTCCGATTGAAGTGAGTCCCCGAAGGTGGCTTGCAGGATGAATAATTGCGTCTTGACCGATAGTCACCG
The DNA here is from genome assembly GCF_049276775.1 of Rhodoluna sp. Classification (GTDB taxonomy): domain Bacteria; phylum Actinomycetota; class Actinomycetes; order Actinomycetales; family Microbacteriaceae; genus Rhodoluna. Next base: position 45,304 of record NZ_JBASXC010000026.1, on the reverse strand, counting down.
AAACGTCGATCCAAGTGGAGTCCGGGTCCAAAATCGTGACACCTGATAGCTGCCAAGCCTTGCAGATTCTGGAATTCAACTCTTTGGCAACCTCCGAAAGCTGAGCCCGATCATTGATTCCACGAACTAACCAGTTGTCCAAAACCATCTCAGCCATAACCGGGTTGTTATCCGCTACCAGCAATGCAGCAACATCAGTGAGGTAGCGCTCCCCTTGGGCATTATGTGATTCCAAATGCGAAAGAGCCTGACGAAGATGTTTGGAATCAAAAACATAGAGTCCAGCGTTGATCTCCTGGATGCCAAGTTCTTGCTCTGAAGCGTCAAGCTGCTCAACTATTTTTGAAACCTGTCCGTCTGAAGCTCGGACAATCCTGCCGTAGCCGGTTGGATCATCCACTAAGGCCGTCAAAATAGTTGCGGAGGCTTTACTTGAACGGTGTTTTTCGACTAGCGCGTTCAAGGTTTGAGTATCCATTAGTGGGACGTCGCCGCTGATAACTAAAACGTCTCCGTCAAAGTCAGTTGGAATCTGTTCAAGGCTGACCTCAACCGCTCGACCGGTTCCGGAAATCTCGTCCTGTTCAACCTGGATGGCTTTTGGAAAGTTGGTGGAGACGTACTCCCCAATAAGTTCTTTTTGGTGTCGGAGCACAACATACAAGCCACCGACCTCTAAAGAGCTTGCGGTTGCCAACACGTGACCTAGGAGGGTGCGGCCAGCTAGTTGGTGCATAACCTTTGGGGTAGCAGAAACCATTCTGGTTCCGTTGCCGGCTGCTAGTACAACGCAGACAAGCCCTCTAGCTGACATTTATTTCTCCCAATCGCTTTCCACGATGCTCCGCCCTCAGGATTCGAACCTGAACTTAACGGCTCCAAAGGCCGCCGTGCTGCCGTTACACTAGGGCGGATCGAAATCAATAACCTCGATTACAGGCCAAGTCTGCCAGAAAACGAGCGGGCCTCAGGCCCCATTCTCGCTTTCAGCTAGCCAAAGGGCTTCTAACTCATCACGTTTAGCCGAAAGTTCCGCGGACCTACTGGCCAGGGCCCCCAGACCCTCGTAATCATCTGGGTCATGGCTGGCTAAATCGGACTTTATTTGAAGCTCCTCAGCCTCAGCTTTGGCTATAGCCCTCTCCAGCTTCTGGAGATTTTTCTGGCTCTGTCGATCTTTCGCCCCGGAAGATTTCTTGACCTCGGATACCGGTTCCTTAGACTCACCTGATTTCCTAAGCTCTAGATAATGATCTACCCCTCGCGGAAGATGGCGAAGGGCGCCGTCACCCAGAAGGGCGTATTGCATATCCGTAGTTCGCTCCAAAAGGTACCGGTCGTGACTAACAACAATCAAGGTTCCGGGCCAAGAATCCAGAAGGTCCTCAACTTGCGCGAGCATATCGGTATCTAAATCGTTTGTGGGCTCATCGAGTATTAATAAATTTGGCTCACCAAAAAGCAGTCTTAGGAGTTGGAGCCTCCTTCTCTGACCACCGGAAAGATCCCCAATCGGAGTTTGAAGTTGAAGACTTGTGAAACCGAGCTGTTCAACCAGCTGAGAAATACCGACTTCCTTTTTGTCAACCACAAAGGTTCTTTTCTCCCTTGCGATTAATTCGAAGATACGCTGGTCAGCAAACTCATCAAGCTCGCGAACCTCTTGGCTCAAAATTGCTGGAACGACTGTCTTTCCGCGTTTCACTCTTCCGCTATCTGGAGCCAAAACCCCAAGAATTAGCTTCAGAAGGGTGGTCTTTCCTGCTCCGTTAGCACCGAGCAAACCAATGCGGTCTCCTGGCCCAAGTCTGAGAGTGACATCAGCGAGGAGGGTCCTGCCCTCAATTGAGTAGTGCAGGTCCTCGATGTCCAGGACATCTTTCCCAAGCCTTGTGGTTGCAAGTTTTGCGAGGCTCACGCTGTCTCTTGGCGGTGGCTCATTAGCAATGAGCTCGTTGGCGGCGTCAATTCGAAACTTTGGCTTTGTGGTCCTAGCCGGAGCCCCTCTCCTAAGCCACGCCAGCTCCTTACGGAGGAGGTTCTGCCTTCTTGATTCACTGGCGGCTTGGGATCTTGCTCTTTCGTTACGCTCGAGAATGTATGCGGCGTAACCCCCGTCATAAACATCCACCACGCCGTCGTGAACTTCCCAAGTCAAATTACAAACTTCGTCAAGGAACCAGCGATCGTGAGTCACGACCAATAATCCCCCCGATGACTTGCCCCATCGAGTCTTGAGGTGTCCTGCAAGCCACGCCACACCCTCGATGTCGAGGTGGTTGGTGGGCTCATCTAGCATGAGGATATCCCACTCATCAGCTAACAGCGCAGCTAAGGCAACTCTCCTACGCTGGCCACCCGAAAGCTCAGCCACTTTCTGGTCAAAATTAAAATCACCTAGCAGGCCCGAAAAGATATCTCGAACTTTTGAATTTCCAGCCCACTCGTGCTCGGCGAGGTCACCGATTACGACCTGTGAAATTGTCTGGTCCGGAGCAAAATTATCCAGCTGATCCAACATTCCAATACGAACATCGCTGCGCTTGGTTATTTGTCCAGCATCCGGTTCCTGAAACTTTGCGAAAAGCCTGAGCAACGTTGATTTACCGTCCCCGTTTTTACCGACGATTCCAATCCGATCGCCATCTTGCACTCCGATTGTGAGATCTTGAAAAACTTCGGTAGTTGCAAAGCTAAGCCGAATCTTTTCGGCTCCCAATAGGTGAGCCAACTAGTTCTCCAAGACGGTGCCGTTGAGCGAAGTGTGGGTCGCAAACGAAGGCAAACCGGCAACCGCCAAGCGGTTTACTATTTGCTCGGCATGGACTCTATCAAAAGCAAGATGAGCGATGGTCGGGCCAGAGCCCGACACCATTGATTTCAGAGCGCCCGCTTTTCTCCCCGCCTCAATAGTCTTGGAAAGCTCAGGGCGAAGTGCGAGGGCGGCATTTTCAAGATCGTTGTGCATGTACTCGGCAACCTCATACGCGTTACCTGAAATTAACGCCGCCACCAATAGTTCAGGTACCTCCGGCTGCTCAAGCCTCGACACATCAACTCCCGCTTCGACTCTCAAGACATCGAGTTTCCTGTAAACATCTGGTGTGGAAAGGCCCTCGGAGCTTGGGGTGATGACCCAGTGCAAAACTGCCGAAGTTTCGATTCTGGATAGTTTCTCTCCGCGGCCAAGCCCAATGGCCGTTCCGCCCCACAGAGAGAAAGGTACATCTGAACCAAGCTTGGCTGCTGCCTCGGGTAGTTGCCCTTCGAGGCCCGCATCAACTAAGCCGTTGAGGGCGACCAGTGACGCGGCTCCATCGGCAGATCCACCCGCCATGCCCCCTGCGATGGGGACGGACTTGTGAATTGTGTAGGAAATCATTTCGGGCCGAAGATTTGCCCCAAGCTCCTTCAGTTCAAGTGCCGCCTTGTAGACCAGATTTCGCGCGTCGGTGGGAACTAATTCCTTGCTCTCGGCTGCGAAGGGTCCTGCAAAGCTAATTGCGAAGGTACCTGCCATTTCAACGGAGACTTTTTCTCTCAGGCTAAGGGCTTGGTAGCAGCTAGCAACTTCGTGAAAGCCGTCTTTTAGAAAAGCTCCGACGGCGAAAAATACATTGACTTTTGCAGGGCTTGAAGCAATTACGAAAGCGCCCTTACCGACTCGGGTTTTCAGCATCTCTAAAACTTCCGCCCAGTAACTTTCCAACCTCAGACGCGAATCGTCGTCAGTAAATCCATCGAGCACTAGCTCAACCTGACAGATGTCTGTGTTCCATGAAGAGATAAAAATGGTGGCTCGCTCAACTCCATCGAAAGTCAGAACTATCTTTGAGGGTGAGGTTGCTGACGTGACTCGGGGAATGCGTGCTTGACCCCAGGAGGATGGGTCATTGAGAATACTAAATACTCGTGCGGCTGTGCTCGCATAGTGAGCTGTTGTGACTGCAGCTTTCATGCTTGAGCGGTGGTCTGTTTCGAAAATCACTTTTTTGTGGCCAGCCTTACAAAATCATCAATTATCAAATCTTCACCGCGAGCTTGTGGGGAAATCTCCGCTGCCGTTAGCAGTCGCTCCGCTTCGGCCGGTGAACCTGCCCATTCAGCTAGAGCCTGTCGAAGTGTCTTTCTGCGCTGAGCGAAAGCCCCGTCAATTACTCTAAACGCTTCTTGACGCAGCTGCTCCGGGAAAGCATCTTCACGTTTTTCGAAATAAACCAAAGCCGAGTCTACGTTTGGAATCGGCCAGAAAATACTTCTAGAAACCACTCCACCCGGCGATGCTTTGGCGTACCACGCCAGCTTCGCACTGGGAGAGCCGTAGGTCTTCGAGCCCGGAGCCGCCACCAGGCGAGCCGCCACTTCAGCCTGCACCAGTACCAGCCCCTTTTGAAGGGATGGGAAAGTCTCCATGAAGTGCAATAAAACTGGAACCGAGATGTTGTAGGGAAGATTCGCAACTAAGGCATCCGGCTCAAACGGCAGGGAGGACACGTTCATGGCATCGGCTGCGATGATGTGGCAGCTGTGGCCCGAGGCTCTCTGGTCCAGAGTCTGCTTGAGGCGCTCGGCCAATCGGCTGTCGTACTCAACAACCGCCAAATGATTCACTTTTTCTAGCAGTCCCAGAGTTAGAGACCCAAGGCCCGGACCAATCTCAACAACTTTGTCCCGCGGTGAAAGACCCGCCGCGGCGACAATTTTGCGAATCGTGTTGGGGTCAATCACGAAGTTCTGACCCAGTTTCTTGGTTGGTCGAAGATCAAGCTCCGAAGCTATTCTTCGAACTTCCCCCGAACCTAAAAGTTCAACCACTAGTTGTCCCAAGATCCGTAGACCTCGATAGTGTTTTTTGCCAGCTTGCCTGATAGCTCGTTGGCGTCCATTTCCAACTGGTCCGCCATAAATCGAACCGTGATCGGGACAAGGTAGGGAGCATTCGGACGTCCTCGAAGCGGCTCGGGAGTCAAGAACGGGGCATCGGTTTCAACCAGAATGAGTTCTCTCGGCATAGCCTTTAGGGAATCTCGCAGGTGCTGATTTCGCTTGATAGTTATGTTTCCAGCAAAAGATGTGTACCAACGATTTGCCTTGCAAATTTCCGCAAGGTCAGTGTCCCCCGAATAGCAGTGAAAGACTACTTTTTCGGGAGCCCCCACCCGGAGCAAAGTCTCCACTACTTTTTCATGGGCATCGCGGTCGTGAATTTGCAACGCAAGATTGTGGTCTTTAGCAATTTGGATGTGACGCTCAAAAGAATGCTGTTGAAACTGGATTCCTTGAGAATCCTCCGTCCGATAAAAATCTAAACCCGTTTCGCCGATTGCCCTTACTCGATCTTGCTTTGCAAGTTGAGCGATCTCGTCTATGTCAGCGTCGAGAGCTTCGAGAGTTTCATACTTGGCAGCCTCGTTCGGATGAATAGCAACGGCTGCCAACAGGCGTGGTTCTTTCTCGGCAACCTCAGCGCACCACTTAGAGCTTTCTAGAGTGACCCCAACTTGAACCGCTCCCAAAATTCCAACCTGAGCTGCAAGGCTTAGGTGGTCTTGGTAGTCCATCGGCTGATCGCCATCGGCTATTTCCAAGTGGGTGTGATTATCGTAAGTTCCAACAAGCAGTGGTTCGGGAAGTTCGGGATAACTCAGATTCTTACGATTTCCGTCAGCATCAAAGAACTGCCTAGACCTTATATGCTCGTTCACTTTTTTCTGAACTAGTTCTTGTCTTCTTGTTCAATCCTTGGAAACAAGGACTCTAATTCGCCGATCTTTGTCCCAGGCTTGATCTGGTTCCAGTTGGCTGCTTCAAGAATTGATTGGTTTGCGAGTTCCCCGAGTGAATGACCAATCGCCGCCCATAGCTTGGCACTGGCCTTTGGGGTGAAGGGAGATAGAAGTACCGCAAGGGCCCTAACGCCTTCAAGAGCGGTCGCCAAAATAGTTGCGAGCCTTTCTCGGTTAGCTTCATCCTTGGCTAAAATCCAAGGCTCCTGCTCGGTGAGGTAGCCATTTAGTTCATCTACCAAAGTCCATATGGCTGTCAATGCATCCTGGATGGCAACCTCGTCCATTGCCTTATCGGCCGCCTGAACGGCGGCCTCGGCAACTGCAGCTATTTTTTTGTCAGCCTCCGAGAGATTCTTCGCCTCTGGCACTGAACCATCGAAATATCGATGCACCATTGCAATAACCCGAGAGGCTAGATTTCCAAAACCATTTGCTAATTCAGACTGATACCTAGCTGATAGATCTTCCCAAGAAAAAGACCCGTCCTGACCGAAAGCAATGGCGCTCATGAAGTAGTAGCGGAAGGCATCTGAACCAAACACGTCTGTGATCTGAGTTGGAGCAATTCCAGTTAGCTTGGACTTTGACATCTTTTCGCCTCCGACCAGAAGCCAACCGTGAGCAAATACGCGCTCTGCAGGCTTCAAGCCAGCTGCCATTAGCATTGCTGGCCAAATTACAGCGTGGAATCTCAAGATGTCTTTTCCAACTACCTGAATTGACGCCGGCCAAAGGGTATCTAATTTTTGCTGGTCTTCTCCGTAGCCAATTGCGGTGATGTAATTTAGTAGAGCATCAAACCACACGTAGATGACGTGATCGGTGTCCCAGGGAATATCAATTCCCCAGTCGAACTTGTCTTTTGAACGGGAAATGGAAAGATCTGTTAGCTCCCGCTTCACAAAGGAAATAACTTCGTTTCTGGCGGACTCCGGCTGAATAAACTTTGGGTTCTGCTCGTAGTAATCAAGCAAAGGCTGCTGAAATTCGCTGAGCTTAAAGAAGTAGTTGGTTTCCTCAAGTCGTTCAACCGGTTTTGAATGAATGGCGCAAACCATCTCTTCCGCAAACGCACCCTCCCCCTCAACTAGGTCAGAGTCTGTTTTGAACTCTTCGCAACCAACGCAGTAGTTTCCCTCATAGGAACCCTGATAGATAAAACCCTTCTCCTTTAGGTTCTGCAGGAAGTGCTGAACGTTCTTTTTGTGTCTTGGCTCTGTGGTTCGAATAAAGTCCTGATTATCAATGTCCAGGGTCTCGAGAAGCGGTAGCCACGAGTCGTGCACCAGCTTGTCCGCCCAAGCCTGCGGGGTTGAGTTGTTGGCGCTGGCGGTTCGAAGAATCTTCTCTCCGTGCTCATCGGTTCCGGTGAGCAAAAAGGCATTGCTACCCTTCTGTCGCTGCCAGCGGGTCAGAACATCAGAGGCTACCTCGGTATAGGCATGACCGATGTGGGGTGCGTCATTTACGTAAAAGATGGGAGTCGTGACGTAGAAGGACTTTCCCGATGGACTCACGCTAGACATGGGTACAAGCTTAACCGAGCGAGCCAGACTAGAGGTGCTTGAGAGCTAATGCGTAGAGTTCGGAGCTCGAAACCCCGTACTCTTTGGCCACGGCGCCGCTGGCCTGCTTGAGGCCTTCGCCTTGAGACTTCAGAGTAAGAACTCGCTCCACCAGCTCCTCCATGTTCCAAACCCTTGGCTCAGCTCCTGCAATGACAAGCACCAGCTCCCCTTTTAGGTCTTTAGCCCACTCGGCTAACTCCGAAAGGGTGCCGCGCTTAGTCTCCTCAAACTTTTTGGTGAGCTCTCTCGAAATCGAAGCTTTTCGAACGGGTCCGAATACCGCCACCGCATCCCGCAAAGATTCCTGAATTCGGTGGGGTGATTCGAAAAAAATAATGGTTCGTGACTCATTGACCAACGAAGTAAGCATCTTGGTCCGTTCCCCAGATTTTCTTGGTAAGAATCCCTCGAAGCAGAATCGGTCGGTGGCTAAACCAGAAACTGCAAGAGCCGAAATCACCGCCGAAGGGCCGGGAACAATTTGAATCTCACAACCCGCCTCGCTGCACGCTCGAACCAAAGCGAAACCAGGATCGCTAATGGTCGGCATTCCCGCATCGCTCACCAGCACTAATTCTGCGGTTAGGGCTATCTCAACAAGTCGATCGAGTTTTTGTAATTCGTTTTGCTCATTTAGGCTAATCAGCTCAGCATTGAGTTTTATCCCTAAATGATTCGCAAGTTTGAGTAAAGTCCTGGTGTCTTCGGCGGCGATAACTTTGGCTTGCTCAAGAGTGAGTCTCAGTCTGGCCGAGGCATCGCCAATGTTGCCGATTGGTGTTGCTGCCAGGATAAGCATTCGTTTATTGTCCCAGAAATCTAAGTTCACTTGTTTATTAGCATGGGCTTATGCTCAAGATCCAAAGAAAGACAATTGAGATCATTGGTATCGCGCTAGTGGTGTTAATTGCCGCGCTAACCAGGCTCTGGAATTTGGGCTTTCCAGCCAAGCTGGTTTTTGACGAGACCTATTACGTCAAAGACGCCCTAACCCTAAGCGTCGAGGGTCACGAGAAATCTTGGCCCGATGGTGCAGATTCGTTATTTGCAAATGGTGAGCTATTTGGCTACCTAAGCAATGCGGCTTTTGTGGTTCACCCACCACTTGGCAAATGGCTTATCGCATCTGGAATGTGGCTTGTCGGACCAGACCAGAGCTCTGGGTGGCGACTAACAACTGCTGTGATTGGAATCTTTACCGTCGCTCTTTTGATGCTGGTCGCTAACCGGCTTTTCAAGTCGGTCGCGCTGAGCATTGCGGCGGGTTTGCTTCTAGCTATTGATGGTCTAGCGATAACAATGTCTAGAACGGCGCTTCTGGATGCATCCCTCACTTTTTTCTTACTCTTGGGGTTTTTGTTTTTCCTAATCGATCAGGAAAAATCCAGAGTTCTGATTGCCGCAGCAATCAAGCAATCGACCAACTCGGTACTTTGGTTTAGGCCTTGGTTGATTCTCACCGGCGTGACCCTTGGGCTTGCAAGCTCAATCAAGTGGTCGGGTCTATACCTTCTGGCGGGAATCGGTCTCTACGTGGTGGTTTCTGAAACTCTGCTTAGAAAAAATTCCGAGGAAAAGACTTGGCTAACAAACGGGGTCCTATTCCAAGGCGCCTACTCTTTTCTCTCTCTGGTGCCTGCTGCGCTGGCGGCCTACCTAATGACCTGGCTCGGTTGGATCTTAGGATCTAACGGATACGTAAGGAACTGGGCGGCTGAGAATGCGCTACCCGGAATCTTTGGGGCTCTTCCCAACTGGATGCAGTCGCTGTGGCACTACCACGAGATGATTTATCGATTCCACATAAGTCTTTCAACCGAGCACAACTACGAAGCTCACCCGATTGGTTGGCTTGTTGGGTTTCGACCGACCGCCTTTTTCTACGAGACCTATTCGCTTGGAGAAAACGGTTGTGAAATTGCAGCGGGCTGCTCCTCAGCCATTACGGCCCTAGGTAACCCGCTTGTCTGGATTGGGTCAACGGTGGCGCTTTTGTACCTCGTCTACCGATACTTCAGGAGCCGCGAACGGATCATCGGACTCACACTTTTAGGTACCGCGAGTTTGTATCTGCCCTGGCTGGTTTTGTCCGAGCGGACCGTTTTCCAGTTCTACTCGGTTAGCTTCCAGCCCTGGCTAATTCTGGGTCTGGTATTCGCCCTTCGGCAACTTCGCCGACAACTAAACAACGTAAGTCAAAGTTTGGCAACAGCGGTAGTTCTTGGCTTTTTTGCCCTAGCTATCGCACTTTCTCTTTTTTTCCTACCCGTTAACATCGGATTGTTTTTGCCCTACGAGTTATGGCAATTGAGGATGTGGCTGCCGAGCTGGGTCTAGCTTTTTCTGGATTGCCTCAGCTTTGGGCAATACTAGGACTTCGGAATAAATCGCTTAGGAAAGGCCTCCCTCTTGCCAGTATTTGCAGTCAGCTACGGCTACGGCGCAACAGCTGATCAGCTTAATGAAGTTAGGCCCATTCACCGCGAGTGGTTAGCTGGCCTATTGGAGAGTGGTCAGCTACTTGCATCGGGGCCCATGGTTGATAATCCCGAGGCGCTTTTGATTTTTGTCTCGGATTCAGCGAGCAAGCTAGCGGAGCTTTTGGACAATGATCCGTTCGACATCGCGGGCTTCATCGATTCGCGCTCTATTCAGCAGTGGAACCCGGTGTTTGGACCGTTTAGCTCTTTTTAGTCGCCGACTTTTTTTCCGCCGGCTTATTGGTAGCTTTTTCTGAAGAATTCCCGTTTTTCTCATTGGCAGTGACACTCAGGCTGATGATGGTTGTAATGATCAAGGTTGAAACGATTACACCAAGCGATAGCTCTGTTGAAATCTCAGGCACGGCCTTGATTGGTTCCCCACCGTTTACGAAAGGGAGCTCGTTCTTGTGAAGTGCGTGAATGACAAGCTTCACACCGATCCAGCCCAGAATTATCGATAGCCCTACCGCAAGGTATTTGAGTCTCTCCATAAGACCGCTGAGCAGGAAATAGAGCTGACGCAAGCCAAGCAGAGCAAATGCGTTTGCCATGAAGACAATGTATGGCTCGTTGGTAAGTCCGTAAACAGCAGGAATGGAATCCAGAGCAAACAGGACATCTGTAAAGCCGATTGCAACCATCACCAAAAGCAATGGTGTGATGTATCGCTGACCCTGCTTGATGATTGTCAGCTTTGTACCGTGATACTCATCGACGGTTCTAAACCGCTTCTTTATTGTTTCGACGACTTTTCCACCAGGAACAACGTCGTCTTCTTCTTCTTTGAAGGTATCCCAGATCAGCAAGGCTGCCGTGTAGAGCAAGAAAGCTCCAAAGATGTAGAAAACCCAGCTGAAGTTCTCAATTGCTGCGGCACCAAGTGCGATAAAGATACCTCGCAAAACAAGAGCCAAAACAATTCCCACCAGCAGAGCTTGGCTTTGCAGGTGCCTCGGAACTTTGAACTTAGTAAAGATGATCAAGAACACGAACAGGTTGTCCACCGAAAGGGACTTTTCTGTAATGAAACCTGCCAGATACTCGCCGCTGAACTGAGCACCCCAAACATCTCCAACGACGAAGGTGAATAGCAGGGCTAAGGCTATGTAGATAGTGCTCTGAATTGCAGCTTCCCTAAAGCTTGGCTCATGTGGACGCCGAACCTGATAGATCAGGTCCCCGATGATGACTGTGGAAATTATGCCCACAGAAAGAAACCAAACCCACGGGGCAACAACCATTACTTCAGACAAGACAGACCCAACTTCTAAATAACCAATTGAGCCAAGATTAGCCCCTCGCCCATAATTGTATGAGACTGTCTAATAGGGACCTTCCAAGCCAATCAAAAGGAGCAGCCATGCGTGTACTAATCTCTGGCGCTAGTGGCCTAGTCGGTACCGAAGTGGCCCGCCAGCTCATTGAAGCAGGCCATGAGCCGGTCAAGCTAGTTCGAAGAGCAGCTAAGGCAGCGGATGAAGTTAGCTGGAATCCTAGCCGTGGCGAAATAGACCCCGAAATCATGGAGTCTGTCGATGCTGTCGTGAACCTAGCCGGTGCAACAACGGGCCGCATCCCCTGGACCAAAAAATACAAGAAGGAAATAGTTTCATCCCGCATCGACTCGACCAGAACACTAGTGACCGCAATCAACCGAGCCGAAAATCCTCCAACTGTCCTGATAAGTGGCTCGGCCTCGGGTTTCTATGGCGAGGGTGGGTCAACCTGGTTAACAGAGGAATCCCCCAAGGGGAAAGGTTTCCTATCTGACCTCGCTCACAACTGGGAGCAAGAAGCAATGAAAGCTAAGGCACGAGTCGTGCTGGTGCGTACCACCCTAGTCATGAGCCGAAAGCGCGGAGCCCTTGGCCCCCTAATGCCACTTCTCAAGCTCGGGGTTGGCGGGCCTATCGGATCTGGCAAGCAGTTCTGGGCTTGGATCAACCTGGTCGATGAGGCGGCGGCGATTATTCACCTAATAAAAACCCCAGGTCTTCACGGCCCGTTTAATCTAACTGCCCCAGAACCAGCTACCTGCGAGCAAATGATTGTTGGACTCGGTAAAGCCATCAAAAGGCCTACCTTCTTCAGAATCCCAGAGTTTGCCATGAAGCTATTCATTGGCGAGGCTGCAGAGGAGTTGCTTCTGGTTAGTCAAAAGATGACCGCCAACAAACTTATGAGTTCTGGGTTTAGATTCCGCTACCCGGACCTTCAGTCTTCGATCAACTGGGTTGTGGCGAAGCCCGACTAGACAATCTTTAGAAATAAGAAAACCCCACTCGTAAATGAGTGGGGTTTTCTTATATGAAAGAAAGAAAAATTACTTCTTCTTCGCAGCTGGCTTACGCTTCGCAGCTGGCTTACGCTTTGCTGCGGTCTTCTTCGCTGCTGGCTTCTTAGCTGCAGTCTTCTTTGCAGCTGGCTTGCGCTTTGCTGCAGTCTTCTTCGCTGCTGGCTTCTTAGCTGCAGTCTTCTTTGCAGCTGGCTTGCGCTTTGCTGCAGTCTTCTTCGCTGCTGGCTTCTTAGCTGCTACAGCTTTCTTGGCAGCTGGCTTGCGCTTTGCTGCGGTCTTCTTCTTGGCTACGGCCATTTTTTTTACCTCTTCTACTTCAGCTACGGTCTCAGTGGCAATGTCGTGAGCAAGGTTGCCCACTGCCTGAGAGACCGGCTGTGCGTTATTTCGGAATATTCTTTTGATGCGGTCTAATGCGTTCAATTGCTCTCCTACTTAGATTAATTTAAGTCTAGCGATTTAGCATGAAATTACGCTGTAGCGCGTCTCTTGCGCAAGATTTTATTTATTTCCTCTTGCGTGTCGAAATTCTTCCCCGAGTGATTAATTTCGGTGACAGTCGCTACATTTGGAATTTCAAGTTCACCAATTCGACTTCTATATGTAGGTGAGGGTAGCGGGTTTGGTGTCCAAGCTCTAGGGTCGCTTTCCGCGCCAATACTGGAAAGAGCGGGCTCTTTCCAGGAATTGGCAAGGTTGACTGTCATTTCGGTTTTCGACATGGCAACCTCAACTAGCAACTTCCTAATTTCACTTGAGGCCTTCATCGCGACCCATAGCGTGAACATTCCCACTAGCAAACCAAATCCGGTCGCTACAAAAAGTAGCGGAATTTGGAGAGCGAAAAACGCCGATGTGGCAGATCCCGAAAACGCTAGGAGTGCCAAAACCGACATCGTGTTTTTTGTTTTCGTGAGTCTTATCGCCCGGTCAGCTGCAAGCCGAAGCTTGGAGGAAACCTGGGTTGAAGACTTTACTTCTTTGACCTGTTTCCGAACCTCAGCCGCACCTTGACGACTGTGAGATCGATCAACTCGATTTTGGAACCAGGACGGGATAAAGACCGCAACCCATAGACCGGCAATGACTAACATCATTAGTCCCCCCAGTGCTGCGCTTTGATCCATGTATCAAAGTTAGAGAAGTTAACACGGCGTGTTGCGGATTTACTTGGGCGTGTCCATTTTTGAATTCCAGGGGTATTTTTGCTCTTTTACCTCTCCTCGGACAAAGATTTTAAGCAACCCGTTTGGTAATTCTTCTTTCGTGATTGCAAAAACGTAGTGATCTCTCCAGTCACCATTGATGTGGATGTAGCGCTGCTTGAGTCCTTCGTACCGAAAGCCCAGCTTCTGTATGACTCTTAGGGACGCTGCGTTCTCGGGACGCACATTAATTTCCACCCGGTGTAAGCCAACTTGGTCCATTAGATAGTCGGTCACCAGCGCTACGGAGACCGGCATCACTCCCCGGCCTGCGACCTCTGGGCTAACCCAGTATCCGAGCACAGCAGAAGAAACAGATCCATACATAACGTTGGCGACGTTTAGTTGACCCTGAACCTGTCCTTGAACCTCGATAACAAACGGTATGCCCGATTGATCGTCGAGCTGTCGAAGAAGACCTCGAAGCTGTCCCCTCACGTCGAAAGAGTTTGGACTCTCGGGATTGGTGGCCTCCCAGGGCCGAAGCCACGGACGGTTTCCAAGAATGAGTTTCTCTAGTTGCTTCGAATCCCTCATCTTTGCAACGCGAAGCTTGATATCGCCATTTACAAGTATCGGAGAAGTAGCCACGATGGCTAGATTAGTTCAATGACTGAGAATGTGGCGGACCTCAAAGCCAGGCTCCGAACTACTGTGCTCAAAAACCGCAGCTCTAGCTTTGCTTCCGAAACCGCCGAGCGCTATGGAAAATTGCTAATGGAATTGTGCTCCCAAGTTGGCGCTCGAACAGTAGGTGTTTATCTTTCGTTTGGATCCGAGCCAGCCACCGACTTATTTATCCTGAAGGCAAAAACTTCGGGGCTTTTGTTGGCGGCTCCTAGAACCGGACCTGAATCCAGTATGGAGTTTGGACTGCTGGAGGGCCCGACCGCCTCGAGTGCTCTTGGTTTTTTACAACCGGTCGGGGATGTGGTTGAGCATAACGAACTTGATTTGATTATTGCCCCAGCTCTTTCGGTTGACAAGTTCGGAACCAGACTCGGTCGCGGAGGAGGCTTTTTTGACAGGTACCTGGAAGATTTTCAGGGCCCGGTTGTGGCAGTCGTCTACCATGGTGAATTTGTCAACGAATTACCCTTTGAGGCACACGATCGACCCGTGAGCTTTGCGGTAACGGAAGATGGGATAAAGCAACTACCGCTGAAGCGGTAAAGTTAGAACTTCCCCAATAAAGCAAGAGAGAATCTCAAATGCCGACATACAGCTACGTTTGCAAAGCGTGCGAACACGGCTTCGATATTTGGCAGGAGTTCTCGGCGGAACCCGAGACGGTTTGCCCAGAGTGCGGCGGGGAAATCAGAAAGGTCTTCGGTCAACTCGGCGTCAGCTTTAAGGGCTCTGGTTTTTATAGAACCGATTCCAGAGCATCAGGATCCGAAAGCTCCTCGGGGTCAAAGCCAACTAAATCTGATTAGCCCCAGTGCGGAGGCTTGTCTTCTCGAAGCCGCTGGTCGTTGGAATCTTCCGGGTCTCCCCAAGCCGACGGGGTATCTTCAAAAGCCTTGGGCTCCATTTCAAAAAGCGGCTGAGGCTTTTTTGTGATCTCTATTCCAAGCTCCATGGCAATGCGCCGAGCCACTAACTCGGGGTCCGCAAAAAGTTCAAAGCTTGGAACCCGAATATAAATCCACCCCATCAACTCAAGCATCATCGGTCTGAGCCTGTGACGCTCAGAGAAATTGTGTCCGAGAAGTCCCCAGTCCGGCTCCACAACTGCCGCCTTTTCGCCAACCGAAGCCACCAACTTGAGCCTCGGCGAGAAGTTGGTTCGCGTCGTGACCCCGAGCTTGGCTAAGCGAATAGCCAAATCGGAGATCATCGGATTCACATCAGGCTCAATAACACTCGGTTTTGGGTTGCTAATTTCGGTAAGCATCTCTCGCAGCACGTCGCAGCCAACTATGGCTGGGTCGGTTAGGTCGGCAGGCTCTAGGGCGCTGACCACGGTGATATGCTTCCTGGCTGATACCAGCGTGTTTGCAAGGTAGCGGCTTCCGTCGCGGTGAGAGATTAGCCCGAGAGATTTAGGGGTTGCCCCAGAGGGGTTTTTTCCAAAACCAACCGAGAAAATTACTCGGTCCGCAATCCGGTGAGCAAGATCCTGAATGGTTGTGATTTCAAATTTTTCACGGCCGTGGCCTTCAAAAAACTCAGCGAGGTGTGTCTTGTCTCGCATGCCAAGCTCTAAAGCCTCATCTAGTCTTTCGGCGTGCTTCACGCTTGCTGTCGCAACCAGAAGTGAATCCTGAGGAGTCCAGAGAGCGTGATTGAAAATTAACTCGATGGTTTGGGCAACTTCAGAATCCAGGCTTTCTGGGTCCTTCGCCTTTGACTCACCGACCCGGTCTAACTTGGCGTTAGTGCGGCCGAAGTAGCTATGTACGGTTGGTTCAAAAGTAATTCGGTTGCCATAGAACTCGGCATTTATGTAGTCGCCGAGGGCCTGGCCGGCTAGTCGGTAGCTCCTGCGAAGTACCTCAACCGGCATGACCTTCTTGGCGGCAGAAAAAATCGATTCGGGAAGCGACCTTTCACTTTCCACCTCAGGCAGGCACTCAAGGTTGAATCCGGTGGCGGCCGCTATCGCGTCGTCGCCAAACACCACAGCCTGATTTGCTCTCATGAGTCCGCTGTAGTTTTCTGCTATCGAAGAGCCCGCTCCATCCAGTACCAGCACCACGTCAAAGACATCACCCTTGGATAAAACGCTTGGTACCTCGTAGGGAGAGCACATAACAACCGGGACAAGTGCTTGGTAGACATTCGGAGCGAGGGTTTGGACTTCACTCAACACTGCACGCTTTAGTTTGAGGAGTTCTTTCAGGGTCTGAGCCTCTGAGGGGAATAGCTCAAGAGCTTGCTTCCAACGCTTTGAAAGTTCAAACGAAACCGTCTTTGAACCTTCTGAAATTAGATCTGTCTCAGCCTTGGCAAAGCGCTGCTCGTTGGCCAGGACCTCCTCGTGGTTTCCAACCAAAGAACTGCCCGATCTTTGAAGCAGGGTCTCAAGAGCAGATTTCCACCAAGCCAACTCAAGCTCAGCTTGAAGAGCTTCCTTGGGAGTGTGGAGTTTTGCAAGCTCAATCGACAGTGCTCCGAGACCGGCCTCGTCCAATCGGGACTGAGTCATTGACCGCTCCGAATAGTTATCCAAAATTGCCGTATCCTCGGCTAGCGACCGAAGGGTTCCACGAAGGGTTTCAAGTGGTTGTTCGGTTAGCTCCGTCTGCGCATTCGAAAGGTGAGCTTGCAAAACCTTGAGTTCTTCGACAAATGAATTTACGGACAGCTGAGCATCCTTGATTCCAAGTGGAACCTGAGGTGGCTTTGCCACCAGGCAGTGTCTTGCCCATGCATCGCGCTGAGCCTGAATGTCTTTCAGAGCAACATGTAAATCAGAAACAAACATACCTGGACGTAGGTATTCCTTAGCTAGTTTCTTGAGTCGGCGCCGATTAGCACCATTCATTACCGACTTATCTTTTCTAGGTGCAGTTGCCAAAATCAACTCGGTTAGCGGACGATCAAAAACCTCGGGCTTGAACTTATCAAGCGATTGCCTAATTCCAACAAATAGCTCTAGGTAGCTAACCCAGTCCTTAACCGTTTTGGCCGGAACGAACTCGACGGCTTTGGTGAACTCAGCCAACTGCTCCGAGAGCGCCTGGAAGCTGCCCTGGTGCAGGGCTCTTGCGAGTGCGACTCGGGCCTGAACCTCCTGAGGGTTATCTAGCTTTGATCTAAACCACGCCGAGTCCTCTGGACCAATCTCGAATTCGCCAAGTTCCGCAGCTTGCCGAAGCAGGGTCATAGCGAAAGTTAGGTCGCGGTGCCTGCCTAATTGATCGGCGTCGATTCTCGCCTCGTTTACCGGAGGCTTGTGGCTTGCGGCCAGCCGAGCCAGATGCTCAAGGGCCTGCTCGATGCTGACACCGAGTTCTCCATCGACCTTTTCAAAAGAGGTGAAGTAGTTCGAGACTTGTTCCCTGGCGCTATCGCGCAGGGTTGCAAGTGACTGATAGTTTCCTGCCTGAGCTTTTTCGTTTCTGGAAATGGCGCCGATCATGTCAAGCCAGGTTGAGCTGGATCTAACTCCCAGTCCCTGAAGGCCTATCTGCGAAATTCGATCAGCTAGTTCATTTAGGGTTTGGCGTCTTGGTGCCAAAACCAAAACCCTTTTGCCCTGGTGGGCAAGAGCCGACATCAAAAGCACGACCGTTTGGGTATAACCACAACCTGGCAGCGTCTCAACCGCAAAGCTGAATCCAGCTAGAGCCTTGGAAACAATTTTGGTTTGCGTCATATCCGAATCGGTCACAGCGATTGGATCCGCAATGCCCTGATCGCTGCTTACGGTTGGTGGCAGGTTCTCACTGAACAGTTTTAGGACCGGATTGTCAACTTTCCTAAAATCAGCAGCCAGCTCGATAGCGGCCGAAGAGAAGTTTGAAATCGCTAGCAAGCGCTTTAGCTCCGGCGCACCGGCTGACTCCGTGAGAGCTGCGATGTGATCGAGGACCCTAATTGGAATCGGGTCGGATCCGACCTGGACATGGGTGAGCAAGTCCTCGTTATTGAGTCTGACCCCGTAGGCGTTGTAAAGAGCGGGGGCAAGGGCTGGGTTGACGATTGCCTTTCTAGAAAGACTTAGCTCAAAATCGTCGTGCTTACGAACTAAATTCACCGGCCACAAAAGCACCGGCATTCGAAGGTCGAATCCGTCGGTGGTTAGGTCGACCAAACCGCTGGCCATATAAAGAGTCTCAAGACCGAAGTGCTCCGAAAGCGCAAGTTGCTTAGCTTTTATTCTTCTGGCGGCAGATAGAGCTCTCGAAAAAGACAGTGGGTCGCGAACCAGGTTTGATAAAAGCGCTGGGCGCCCAGTAACAAACTGTGCGAGGCCTCCGGGGTGAGCGCGGTCTAGGTTTATCTGTCCGAATGAATTATCGCGAAATTGACTCAGTGGATCTGAGCAGCCGATTTGCTTGATTTCCGATGCCCACAAGTCAAAGCTGTTTTCCGCAGCAGATTGATCGGGGGTTTCAGAATTGGTCATGCTTCAAGACTAACTTTGCGACTCTGATTTTTAAGCTGCCTCGCCAAGGTGTTGGGGTATCTTTGATTGGTATGGCCCCGTAGCTCAGTGGATAGAGCAGAGGTTTCCTAAACCTTGTGCGGAAGTTCGATTCTTCTCGGGGTCACGGAAGTTTGTTTAGGCAGCGTTGGCAAAAGCCAAATACTGATTCCATTCCGGCTCGAAGCGCTCGGCGCCGCGAACCATCCAAACTGTTCCGGCTGGCATTCGAGGCGAGAAATCCAGAGTCCAACCAATTTCATGCAAGGTCTTATCGCCCTTTTTGTTGTTGCAACGAAGGCAGCAGGCGACCAGATTCTCCCAGGAGTCATCCCCTCCGCGAGAACGAGGCTGAACATGATCGATGGTTGAGGCGGATCTCTTGCAGTACGCGCAGCGGTGACCATCTCGCCTAAGCACTCCGCGTCTAGAAACTGGAATTACTCGGGAGCCCGGGATTCGGACATATCTAGAAAGCAAGATAACCGAGGGTAGCTGATACTCCTCGGTCGCACTTCTAACCACGCTTACGCCAGCTTGGGCCAGCACAGTGGCTTTTTGGTTCAGTACCAAAATAATGGCTCTCTTAAAACTCACCACGGCAAGTGGCTCGTAGCCGGCATTTAGGACCAGAGTTCTCATGAAACTTCCTTTCGAATGTGACCCACACGGATTGCGGGTCGTTTTCGTAAGTTATTGATTGCCTGGGCACAAAAAAAGCGCCGTCATAAAAATGACGACGCGCTTTTACTGGACCCGTATCGATCCGATCGGTTGGGGTTGCCGAGATTGGAAGCAATGCTTGGAAGGCATACCTCTCATCTAAAACCCTTTCCCTAATCAATCAACGACAATTTATAACTTGTTATTAGATTAGCCCAAGACCCACGAAGTTTCGAAACAAGTCGATTTGGGTGTTTTTTACAGGGCATGGATTGAGCTTTGCGCCCAACCGCTTACCGATTGTCTAAATCTAAGTTTTAGTTGGTTCCCAGGCGGACGAAGTAGTGGCCGCCGGCCTCGGCTAACGAGTTGATTCCACTGAGCTTCACGAAGTCACCGCGCTGGGGGGCGTGATACATCTGTCCATTTCCGGCATAGATTCCGTTGTGGCCATGGTCGTTGTAAATCACCAGGTCTCCTGGCATGGCATCTTCTGGGGAGACGATAATTCCAGCTCGCGCTTGGGCTGTGACTCCGTGGTAGAGGGGAATTCCAAACTGTGCAAACACGTACAAGATCAGGCCCGAGCAGTCAAAACCGCGAGGGTTTGCCCCACCAAACACGTAAGGCGTTCCAACATACTGAGAAGCTACCCGCAAAATCTGGTCCGCTGAAATGACGCTGTAAGGGGGGTTCTTTACAAACTCAGCTGCCGTTGGTCCATTGAAAGCAAGATAGTTGTTGATGGTCTGCTGACGAAGAACAGATTCGGCGTTCTGAGAAACGTATTCGCCACGAACGAACTTGATGGTGTTTGCGGCAGCCACTGTGAGGTTCTGAGTGCCCTCGGTCTGTTCGATGTCAGATTGGCTGGTGGTTGTGAACTTTGCCATTGCGGCAATTTCTGGATCGTAGGCGTAAGCCGGAAGCGCTGCAGTTGCAAACAAGCCTGAAGCGGTGAGCATTGTGATGGCAGTTCTGAAAGTCGAATTGGTACGAAGCGAGCGGTTTCCCGAGATTGATGAGATCGGTCGAGCTAGGGCTTTTTCACGCTTTAGGGCGCGAGCTTCCATACGAGCAATGGATCGGCGAGCGCGACGAGACTGATTTGCGATTTTTGCTTTTTCAGCTTCACGAATTGATCTTCTTGAACGAATCTCAAAAGATTCGAGGACGTTGATTTCAACGTCTGCCCTGTGTTTGCCTTTGCCAGTACTGGCCAACTAAGTACCTCCGGTGCTCCAAAGACTCCTTATAAAGAAGTCAGTCCTGAATCGAAACTGTTAGTTCTAAAGATCTGTCTCCAGGCGCTGGAAACACGACAGATCCGACCGCCAGAATGGATCGTTTCCGACAGCTTGAATAGCCTAACCCATAACTATTGTTGCCAACTCGCCACGGTGCGGTCTCGGGAAACTCGCAGGATACTAAACTCTACTGATATGCCCGAGATACTTATTCCGAGTGAAATCCTGCCCAAAGACGGGCGCTTTGGTTGCGGGCCGTCCAAATTACGCCAGGAGCAGCTGGCCGCTTTTGGAACCAGAGGCTCAGCCCTCATGGGGACCTCGCACCGCCAAAAACCCATAAAGAACCTGGTCGCGGAGGTTCAAAAGGGGCTTCTGGAGCTATTTAGGGCCCCTGCCGGCTACGAGATTGTGCTCGGCAATGGTGGCTCAACTGCTTTCTGGGATGTCGCCGCTTACTCTCTTGCCGAAGGCAACTCTCAAGCTCTGGTTCACGGTGAGTTTGGTGCCAAGTTTGCCAAGTCCCTCTCGGCACCTTTTCTAGGATCAGTTGAGATCCAAAAAGCCGACCCAGGTTCCAGATCTGAACTTTCGGGTAAGGCTGGAATCAATACCTATGTATACCCGCAGAATGAGACCTCAACCGGGGTTGTGACTCCGGTTCAAAAAGTAGCCGGTGCGGATTCAGAGGCAATCTTTATGACCGATGCAACCTCGGCTGCCGGAGGCATTGACTTTGAGGCGTCTGAAACAGACGTTTACTACTTCGCACCCCAGAAAAACTTCGCCTCCGATGGTGGGTTGTGGCTGGCGCTAATGTCAGAAAAAGCCATCGAGCGAACTGCCAAGATAGCCAAATCCGATCGCTATATTCCGGAGTTCTTGTCACTGCAGGTTGCAATCGATAATTCCAGACTTAACCAAACTCTAAACACTCCGGCCATCTCGACCATCTTCTTGCTGAACGAGCAAATCAAGTGGATTAATGAATCCGGAGGTCTTCACTGGGCGGGAGAAAAAACCAAAGCTTCTTCAAAACTTCTATATGACTGGGCCGAAAAGGCTAGCTTCGCTACACCCTTTGTTTCAAATCCCGAACATCGCTCCCAGGTGGTTGTGACAATAGATTTCGATGACTCAATTGACGCGTCAGAGATTGCCAAAGTGCTTCGGGAAAATGGGGTGGTGGATGTGGATCCATACCGCAAGCTTGGAAGGAATCAGCTTCGGGTTGCGACCTTCACCGCCACAGAGAAATCAGACATAGAGGCCCTAATTGCCTGCATCGACTTCGTAGTTGAGAAGATGAGCTAATGAAGCTATTTCTAAAGGCATCTGAGGCCAAGCCAACCCCTGAGCCAATTGAGTCAAACGCTGGGCTCGCTGTGTTACTGGGAACGCTTGCGTGGCTTCTTTGCCTTCTTGCGATCTTGTTTTTTAACCAGACGCTTCAAGAGCCCCTTCCGTCTTGGTGGGCTCTGACCTGTGTCTTTGGAATCGCTCTCGGTATCTTCGGGTACTTCAAGGTCCGAAACCGCTGAATCTGAAGCTAAAGGCTCATCCAATTCAGCTTTGCGCTCTGACCAGGGCAGCCAAGGTGGAGCAATAATCGAATCTTTACCCGGCAGCATTACAACTTCAGAAACCGTCGCTGGGCTTGGCTTTTTACCCTGGAAGATTACAACGTTCCATTCCCAACCCTCGTAGCCTTTTATCTTGGCTTCGAAGCGGTAGCTAACGACACTGGCCTCTTCGTCAACAACTCCCAGGAACTTTCCCACTCCACCCGAAGGTGCTACTTCAGTTGCGGCTTTTTCGGCAAGACTCTGGTGCTGAGGTGTTTTGGATCGCTTAAGCATCTAGCTCTTCGGCGAGTTTGCGAAGCAGCGAAGCAATTTTCTTACCGGCTGCTGGCTCCGGATGCTTGCCGCGCTTCAGCCCCCCGCTTATGTTGTCGAGTAGGCGAATGAGGTCTTCAACGATTACCGACATCTCATCGGCTGGCTTCCTGGAAAGCTTGGCCAGTGATGGCGGAGCCTCAAGAATTCGAACCGATAAAGCCTGGGCACCTTTTTTGCCGTCGACAATTCCAAACTCAACGCGCGATCCAGGCTTGACCTCAGTCACGCCCTCGGGAAGAGCGCTGATGTGAAGAAAAACCTCTTGACCTTCATCGGATGCGATAAAGCCAAAGCCTTTTTCTTCATCGAAGAACTTCACTTTGCCGGTGGGCATTTTTTAGTACCTCTTTCTGGAGAACCTTTATTTTACCAACCAGCCAGCAGCTCCCGTTTACTAAACCCAAGCCCTGGCCTCAAACAGTCGGGTATCCTATAAGGATGACTAAATCCGAACCCACTGGCCCTTCCCGGGTCGAAACCGTGCTTGCCTACATGGGAGCCGGGGTGATTGGCCTCTCACTTGTATCAATCTTGGTGACGCTGCTTGGAACCTATTTCGGGGCCAGTAATCTAGAGCTTTTTGCCCAGATTTCCCTTCTTGGAATGCCCGTTGGCTTCGTGCTGGTTTTGGTCCTTCTGGTTTTGGCCCTTCGCCGCAAGGGACGCGAAAACAAAAGTTGAGTGACCTATTTCGTCTAGCTACCGCCCTCAGGTCGGCACCTGACGCCAGCCTTGGGCTTATGGTGCACGAACGAGCGCTGTCCATAACCGACTACAAAGACTTTTTTGATCTGGCCAACGCCATCCTCGCTCCTAAATCGCAAGCACTAACCGTCGCGGGAATTACCAACCCGATGCTGACATCGCTTCGCGCTCTGGCCTCGAAGGAAAAAGTGTCGAAAGAGCAACTAACGCTGCTCTCCAGTGAATTTCTAATCTGGAGCGTTGAAGAACCGGGTGTCTACGACTGGGTGAAAGACCGCCTAAACGACTCCCCCAAGACCTCATCTCTTTCTTTGGTGACCGAGCCGGTTGCAACACCGGATCAGATGTCGATTGATTTAGATTGTGGGATTCATGCCTTTGAGGCCATGCAGGCAGTCACCGAGTTAATCTTTGATCTGGATCAGCACCTGGTTCGAGAGGTGGCTAAGGGCTCCCTCGGTCTGCCCGATATAAAGCGGGCCTCGGCGCACCTCGGCAAAAGTAAGGACTACGTCAAGACAATTTTTGAACTTGCCAAGGTTGCAGGTCTTATCTCAGCGAACGAAAAAAGATTCCAGCCCACCACGCTTGCCGATAGCTGGATTACGGCAACCCCCAAGGCTCGCTGGTTGATTCTTTGTGAAGCCTGGTTGACACTTTTGGGAACTGCCGGTGCCAAGGAGGTCCTTGCTCAGCTAAACCAGAATAAATCGGCTTCGTTCAAGAAATTGATTCAGTCGGCCTTCCCGTTTGCGAGCATGGCTCCGGCTTCAAGAATAAATAGGCTGGCTGAAATGGCCGACCAGATTGGCCTGAGCTCTGCGGGGGTACTTGCCAGCTGGTCGCCCGAGGTACTCTCAAGAAAGCTGGCCGCAGCCGCAAAGTCTCTTGAATCCAGGCTTCCGGCCCAGCAAGATCGCATCATCATTCAGGCTGACCTGTCGATTATCACCCCAGGGCCCCTGGTTAGCTCTCTTGAGGTCCAGCTTCGTAAGTTCGCTGACACCGAGAGCATTGGGCTTGCCACCAGCTACCGCATTTCCCCGTTAAGCATTAGTTGCGGTCTTGAAGAAGGCATGACCGAGGATCAAATAAGGCTTCTTCTGCAAAAGCTCAATGGTACCGGCTTGCCGCAACCGGTTGACTACCTGATTCGTGAAACGGCTGAAAGATTTGGACGACTGAAGATTCAAGCTGCGACAAAAGGAAGCCTGCTTATTTCAAGCGATGACCTACTTGCTAAGCAGATAACAATGGATTCGAAACTCAAGGCCCTAATGCTTGGAAATTCCGCTTTGGGAATTGCTTCCCCACTAGACCCTCAGTCGCTTTATCACGCGCTTCGAGAAAACGGATACCTTGCGGTGCTAGTTGACGATTCAGGAAAAATCATTCCCCCCTCTGCTATTCACAAAACTTCAAACGAGAGCGCTGTTTTCTTGCAGCAGATTGAGCGGCTCAGAGCGCAAGATGTTGAGATGGCCGATGCGGCACCGGCCTCAGACATGGAACGCAAAATTTTGCTCGCGCTAAAAACCAAAAGCACTTTACAGGTAAAGATAAATGCCAACGGAAAGATTATGGATTTTCTATTGGAGCCCATTGGTATGGCCAATGGCAGACTTCGTGCCCGTGATCGAAAAGCAGACATCGAAAGAACTCTTCCGGTATCGGCAATTACATCAATTCTGATTGGCTAGCGATGACTCAAGGGCCCCTGATTGTTCAAAGCGATAAGACCGCGCTTCTAGAGGTTGATCACCCTGACGCCTCAGACGCCAGGCACGATCTTGCGATCTTTGCTGAATTAGAGCGAGCCCCGGAACACATCCACACCTACCGAATCACCAAACTGGGCCTCTGGAATGCTCGTGCCGCAGGGCACGGCAGCGACTACGTGCTCGAGGTGCTCGATAGGTACGCCAAGTTTGCAATCCCTTCTTCGGTAAGGGTTGACATCCAAGAGACCATGGACCGGTACGGAAAACTTGTCATTCGAAGAAGCCCTGAGGGAACGCTTATTTTGACCAGTGAATCGGCTGCGATCTTGCTGGAGGCCTCTAGAAGCCCCAGAATTGCAGCGCTTTTGGGGCACAGGATTTCCGAGGACAGCTTTGAGGTCTTGGCCTTTGCGAGGGGGTCGCTAAAGCAAGAGCTACTGAAGCTCGGTTGGCCAGCCGAGGACCTAGCCGGCTACACCCCGGGAGAACCCCACCCGATTGCCCTGGATGAAACCGGATGGAACATCCGTGACTACCAGACCAAGGCGGTTGAAAAATTCTGGGACGGCGGGTCGGGAGTTGTGGTGTTACCTTGTGGCGCCGGTAAAACCATTGTTGGTGCGGCCGCTATGTCAAGAGCGAAAACCAACACACTGATTCTGGTCACCAACACAGTTGCAGCGAGACAGTGGCGAGCTGAGCTCATAAAGCGCACCACATTGGAAGAAGATGAAATCGGTGAATACTCCGGATCGGTCAAGGAAGTGAAGCCGGTCACAATCGCGAGTTACCAGATTCTCACTGCAAAAAGAAAAGGCGAGTACGCCCACCTTGCACTTCTAAACGCCAAGGACTGGGGACTGATTGTTTATGACGAGGTTCATTTACTTCCCGCACCGATTTTTAAGATGACTGCAGACCTTCAGGCGAGAAGAAGACTTGGCCTTACCGCAACTTTAGTTCGCGAAGACGGAAAAGAAGGCGATGTCTTTTCGCTGATTGGTCCAAAAAGATTTGACGCTCCTTGGAAAGAAATTGAAGCCGAAGGATATATAGCTCCAGCTGAGTGTTTTGAAATCAGAGTTGATTTACCCGAGCAAGAGCGACTTGATTATGCAATCGCCGAGCA
Organism: Rhodoluna sp.; assembly: GCF_049276775.1. Classification (GTDB taxonomy): domain Bacteria; phylum Actinomycetota; class Actinomycetes; order Actinomycetales; family Microbacteriaceae; genus Rhodoluna. The sequence continues at coordinate 19,502 of NZ_JBASXC010000026.1, read as the reverse complement.
GGATGAGCGCTACCGAATGGCTGCAACTTCAAAAACAAAAATCCCTGTGATTCAAAAACTTATGGCAAAGCATGACGGTGAGCCAACACTGATTATTGGACAGTACCTGGATCAAATTGACGAAGTTGCAGCCTTGCTTGAGATTCCAAAAATCACCGGTGAGACACCGGTTTCAGAACGAGAAAGATTGTTCCAAGCCTTTAGGGATGGAACCGAGCCAACCCTGGTGGTATCTAAAGTTGCCAACTTCTCGGTGGACCTGCCGGAAGCTTCGGTTGCGATTCAAATCTCCGGTTCCTACGGATCCAGACAGGAGGAGGCTCAGCGCCTGGGCCGCCTGCTTCGTCCGAAGGCCGATGGCAGAACGGCGAGCTTCTACACCCTGATTGCCAGGGACACCGTTGACCAAGACTTCGCCCAGAACCGGCAGCGGTTCCTTGCCGAGCAGGGCTACAGCTACCAAATCCTTGATGTTTCAAGCCTTTAGGGCACTCAACTAACTCTCAGGTTTCTTTCAGTAAAGCCTGTGACACTTGAGACATGGCTAAAACACGAGTGCTGATCGTCGATGACGAGCCCAATATCCGCGACCTATTGTCAACGAGCCTTCGCTTTGCGGGCTTCGAGATTCAAACTGCCGCCAACGGCGCCCAGGCGGTGGCGGCAGTCACCGAGTCGGAACCGGACATCATCTTGCTCGATGTCATGCTTCCAGACATGAATGGATTCAGCGTGACCAAGAAGCTTCGTGGTGCTGGAGTCCAAGCCCCCATATTGTTCTTGACCGCTCGCGACGAGACCGAGGATAAAATCACCGGTCTAACAGTGGGTGGCGATGACTACATGACAAAGCCGTTTAGTTTGGACGAAATCGTTGCGCGCATCCAGGCAATTCTTCGAAGAACAAAAACTGCTGATGCCGAGCCCTCAGTCATTGATGCCGGTGCAGTTGTAATAAACCAAGATGCCCACGAGGTGACTGTTGAAGGTAAGTTAGTTGATCTTTCTCCAACCGAATACAAACTGCTTCGATTTTTAGTAATGAATCCAGACCGAGTTCTAACCAAGGCGCAGATTCTGGATCACGTTTGGGAATATGACTTCAATGGCGACATGGGAATCGTCGAATCTTACGTTTCCTACCTTCGCAAGAAACTGGATCCCATTAGCTCACGCCCACTAATTCAAACCAAGCGTGGAGTTGGATACATCTACAAGAAATTGGATTAATGCAGTCGAAAGTCGGTAAGGCTTGGGAAAAGGTTTCGCTTCGTAGCAAGCTAACCGGTTTATCTGTTGCACTCATAGGCTTACTGCTCATGGTTTCAAGTTTTGGAACAGTGTCTTTGCTTCGTGCCTACCTCCAACAAAATACCGATAACTTACTTTCCTCTACCGCAACAATTCTGGCTCAGGAAAATCCGGCCATGATTGAAACCAAAATTCTTGCCAAGAGACTTAATCTTCCAAGACTTCCAAGTGACTACCTGATTTCGATACTTGACGCCCGGGGTCAAACCGTGTTTCGAATCATGGCCACGGATTCCTCGAATGAGGCCCTCCCAAATCTATCGATACTAAGCCTCGATGCATCCATAGCCACAGGTGGACAGCCTTTTGACCTTGACCGAACCGGTGCTCTTGGCCAGGTGACCATAGACGAAAGCGACAGCTGGAGAGTGGTGGCCCAGCCCTTTAGAAACTTCCAAGCAACGGTTGTGGTGGCTCTTCCAAACAGCACGAACCTTGAACTTTTGCGCCAGTATCGGGCTATCGGCGGGGGTTTCGGCTTCCTGCTTCTGGCCTTGAGCGGTCTAAGCATCTGGGTAACTATCGCCCAGGCCCTCCGTCCTCTTCGAGAAGTTGAGCGAACAGCACAGCTTGTCTCGTCTGGAGACCTCTCCCAAAGACTTATGGAACGGCCCGGCAACACTGAAATAGCGAGACTAAATAGGTCTCTAAACTCGATGCTCGATTCGCTGGAGGATTCGGTTTCTTCAAGAAACCAGACGCTTGGGCAGATGCGCCGGTTCGTGGCAGACGCCTCCCACGAACTTCGAACTCCCCTGGTTTCGGTTCGAGGTTACGCCGAACTTTATAGGCAAGGGGCCCTCACCAAAAAATCTGAGGTCCAAGAAGCCATGAGTCGAATTGAAGCTGAGGCAATTCGAATGAGCCTACTGGTCGAATCACTGCTGACACTCGCCAGGCTAGATGAAAACCAAACACTTGAAGCTACCCCTACCGATCTGGCAAAACTGATTCGCGACGTTATTGAAAAAGACGTACAGGGCAGGCAGAAAACAACTCTTAAGATGCTGAGCCTGAGTGGAGCCAAGCTTCCCGATGATTACAAGCTCGAAGCAGAGGTGAATGAGTCACAGATAATTCAGGTTCTGGTGAACCTAATCGAAAATGCTAAGCGCTTCAGTGAATCAAAAAGTGAGATTGAAATAGCGATTGGGCAAAAAACCGAAGGCGAAGTTATATTCGAGGTCGTAGACCACGGGGAGGGAATCCCAAAGCAGCTCAGAGAAAAGATTTTTGAGCGTTTCTATCGAGCCGACAACTCTAGAAATCGTGACACCGGCGGTACTGGGTTGGGTCTTGCAATCGTAAAGGAAATTGTCTCTCTGCACAAAGGTCGCATAGAGGTAAGAGAAACTAAGGGTGGCGGAGCAACCTTCAGGGTGAAGCTTCCAACCCATCACAACTGGGTATAGGGTTCTCCACAGTTTTCTAAATCCCGCCCAAGACATAACTGAGCTTTGGTTAGCCTAATTCTTCAAGCGGAAGGGATGACTAAATGACTCAGTTCCAAGTCGATAGCGAGCAGGTGCTCGCAGCAACTGGATCGATAAACGCCACTATTTCGAGGCTCCAGTCCGAGGTCCAGTCACTTCATGCCCAACTGCAAAACCTGCAGGGTTCTTGGCGAGGAGCTGCGGCTGAATCCTTTCAAGCCGTTGCTAATCGCTGGCGAACCACTGCAGGTGCAGTTGATGCTCAGTTAGCTGAGATTGGTGTGGCTCTAAGTCTTGCGGCTACGCAGTACCGCGAGATCGAGTACGCCAATCAAAGGTTGTTTCTATAGCTTTAGAAGCCCATTCCTTCGCCGCCGCCCTGAGGCATTGCAGGGGCTGCAGGCTCAGGCTTGTCGGCAACTACTGCCTCGGTGGTTAGGAATAGTCCCGCGATGGAGGCTGCGTTCTGAAGTGCTGAACGAGTCACCTTCACTGGGTCGTTGATTCCGGCTGCCAGCATGTCAACATACTCACCGGTTGCAGCGTTTAGGCCATGACCGGAGGTTAGGTTTTCAACCTTGTCAGCAACAACTCCCGGCTCAAGACCAGCGTTGATGGCGATCTGCTTCAGGGGAGCTGAGATGGCAACGCGTACGATGTTCGCACCGGTGGCCTCGTCGCCCTTGAGCTTTAGCTTGCCGAAAGCGGTTTTGCCGGCCTGCAGTAGAGCAACTCCACCACCTGCAACAATTCCCTCCTCAACGGCTGCCTTGGCGTTTCTTACTGCATCTTCGATGCGGTGCTTGCGCTCTTTCAGTTCAACCTCGGTAGCTGCTCCAGCCTTGATAACTGCAACTCCACCGGCAAGCTTGGCTAGACGCTCCTGAAGCTTCTCGCGGTCGTAATCGGAGTCAGTGGCTTCGATTTCGCGACGAATCTGCTCAACTCGGCCAGCGATCTGTGCCTGGTCGCCAGAACCTTCAACAATTGTGGTCTCGTCTTTGGTGACAACGATCTTGCGAGCGCGACCCAACATGGTTAGGTCGGTGTTCTCAAGCTTTAGGCCTACCTCTTCCGAGATAACCTGACCACCGGTCAAGATAGCGATGTCCTGAAGCATTGCCTTACGACGGTCGCCAAAGCCTGGAGCCTTTACGGCAACTGACTTGAAGATTCCGCGGATCTTGTTCACGATCAAGGTGGCAAGTGCTTCGCCTTCGATGTCCTCGGCGATAACTAGAAGTGGCTTACCTGCCTGGATGACCTTGTCAACAACAGGAAGTAGGTCCTTGATGTTGGTGATCTTTGAGTTAACAATCAGAACGTAAGCATCCTCAAGAACTGCTTCCTGGCGCTCAGGGTCGGTGACCATGTATGCCGAGATGTAGCCCTTGTCGAATCTCATACCTTCGGTTAGCTGAAGCTCAATTCCAAAAGTGTTTGATTCCTCAACGGTGACAACGCCTTCGCGTCCAACTTTGTCGATAGCCTCGGCGATGATTTCACCGATCTGGGTGTCTCCAGCGGAAATAGATGCGGTAGCAGCAATCTGCTCCTTGGTCTCAACCGGCTTTGCGTTGGCGAGAAGCTCAACGGTGACTGCGGCCACTGCCTTTTCGATTCCGCGCTTTAGGCTAATCGGGTCAGCACCGGCTGCGACGTTGCGAAGTCCTTCGCGAACAAGCGCCTGAGCCAAAACGGTAGCGGTGGTAGTTCCATCTCCGGCTACGTCGTCAGTCTTTTTTGCAACTTCTTTAACAAGCTCGGCACCGATCTTCTCGAACGGGTCCTCAAGCTCGATTTCCTTAGCGATGGAAACACCGTCGTTTGTGATTGTTGGTGCTCCCCACTTCTTCTCTAGAACGACATTGCGTCCGCGAGGGCCGAGGGTCACCTTGACGGTGTCAGCCAGAATATTTAGGCCGCGCTCTAGGCCGCGACGGGCCTCTTCATTGAAAGCTATGATTTTTGCCATTTTTGGGTTTCTCCCGAAGTTGGTGTGTAGGTTATTAGCACTCTATTTGTTTGAGTGCTAACTCTATTTTTAGCACTCTCTGGGCCTGAGTGCAAGTGGAGCCGGGGCAAGAAAAAACCGCCTCCCCGAAGGAAGGCGGTTTCTTAGTAAGCCTAGTTGGTCCTAGATTACGTTTACAGCGTCGGCCTGAGGGCCCTTGTCGCCGTTCTTTACTTCGAACTCAACGCGCTGGTTCTCTTTGAGCTCCTTGTAGCCATCGCCCTGGATAGCTGAAAAGTGAACGAATACGTCCGCTCCACCGTCCTGAGTAATAAAGCCGAAGCCTTTCTCAGCGTTGAACCACTTTACGGTTCCTTGTGCCATTTGTTTCTCCTGTTACCTTGTGTTTGAATGCAGCTTCGAAAAACCGAGGTTTTCCTAACTCAGTCGCTTCCAAACCGGGGGATCCAGGATTGCATTACTAAACCAAAAGCTTTGAGGGCTAGGGCTTTTTCTACGACCACCTCCACTCTATCCCTGAATTAGGCAATAAAGTAAAGAAATTTTTGGGCCCAACGTGAAGATTTAACCCAAGAAATCGTTGCCAATTAGGACAGTGATTGGGGTCAAAAACTGCGTAGATACCTCAATTACAGCTCCAGGGAAGGTGTCCAAGAGTAGAAGTGCTTCTCCCCTGTACTCCTGAGCCGTCACAAAAATCAGGGTAGTTGGAGCAGGTTCTAGGTCAGGATCTTGATCGGCGAGGCTAGTTGCCGACACTACGCTCCAACCCTGCTCCTGAAGCTGCTCACCGATTGAAAGCTCGATACCGCTATTGGTTCCATCAACAATCGCCAAATCTAGGTCCGAATAACTCCTACTATCCTCGGCAAATAGGCCAGAAAGTATGATTCCGGTATCCCACAGACGGAGCCCTAGGATACCGCCACCTGCCAAAGCGGCAGATACCAAGGTAAGGGTAAGAAATGAGGCGATGTAATCAAGGGGTCGCTTGGGCGCAAGGTGCTTTCCGCCGACACCCGAAACGGTGTCGAACTCATCTTCAAGTACCTCGGGCATGGCAGCTCTTTTTTATAAAAGGTCGGGGACCTTTATATTAGGCATCAACCCTCTAAGAAAGGTAGCCCCAATATGAACTACCCGATTCAGAAGCCCGATAGCCAGTGGCGCGAGGAACTGAGCGACTTCGAATATCACGTGCTTCGCGAAGCTGGAACCGAGCGGGCCTACACGGGTGAATTACTAGATGAAAAGCGAATGGGAATCTTTCGCTGCCGCGGCTGTCAGGCAGAGCTTTTTCGATCTGAAACTAAGTTTGATTCACACTGCGGCTGGCCAAGTTTTTACGAACCGAAATCAACCGATGCTGTCGAACTACTGGAAGATAACTCTCTGGGCATGAAAAGAGTCGAGGTTCGCTGCCGAGCTTGCGGCTCGCACCTGGGCCACGTTTTTGAAGACGCCCCGCAGACCCCAACGGGAGATAGATATTGCATCAACTCAGTTAGCATTACCTTCGAGCAAGCCAACTAAATAAACCGGCAAGGAAAAAACTAAATTGATCATAGGTCTTGGGACGATTATCAACGTCCTGGCAATTCTTTTCGGAACCGCAGCTGGAATCCTGATAGGCAATCGCCTAAGCGATAAAACTTCGAAGGTTGTGACTGACGGTTTGGGTCTGGTGGTTCTAGTACTTGGTGGCCTCAATGTCATTTCACTTTTAGACTCAGAATTTGTCTCAGCGGTTGGCCCCGGCATCCCGCTACTTATCGTCATCGGTGCCATTTTGCTCGGTGGAATTATCGGTTCGGCCCTCAAAATTGAGCAGCGACTAGAAAACTTCGGTGCCGGATTGCAAAAGCGCTTCGCCGGCAAAGGGCCGAAGGACACCAAAGAGAAGTTCATTACGGGCTTTGTCAACGCATCCCTTGTTTTTACAATCGGACCACTTGCAATCCTCGGAGCACTGAGTGATGGCCTGGGTCAAGGAATTGAGCAGCTTGCCACCAAGTCGATCCTCGACGGCTTTGCCTCCCTAGCCTTTGCGGCAAGCCTGGGTTGGGGAGTTGCCCTTTCGGCAATTCCGGTTGGAATCTGGCAGGGGCTTTTGACTCTGCTCGCTTTTTCGGTTGGGTCTGTGATGTCAGGACCAGTTATTGCTGCTATTACCGCTACCGGTGGTGTTTTGCTTCTCGGGGTCGCTCTTAGGCTGCTTCAGCTGAGGCAGGTCGCAGTTGGAAATATGTTGCCGGCGCTGGTTGTGGCGCCGGTGTTGACAATGTTGGTTATGGCCCTCTAGGGCTACCTGCTACTTTCCAGGACGGAAAGCTCCGGCAATTTTTTCAATTGCCCCGGATAGCTCACTCGGAAGTAGCCAAATTTTGCTGGCTGTTCCGTTGGCAATAACCGGTAGCTGCTCTAGGTACTGGTAGGCCAGCATCTTTTCATCTAGGTTTGCAGTTCTGACCGCATCAAAAACTCGCTGTACGGCTTCGGCTTCGGCTTCGGCTTTAATGACGATTGCCTTGGCATCACCTTCGGCGTTCAGAATAGCTGCTTGACGCGCACCCTCTGCCGTCAAAATTTGACTCTGCTTTTCACCCTCGGCTGTCAAGATAACTGCTCGACGCTCTCGCTCCGCTTTCATCTGAAGCTCCATTGCTGTTTTCACCGTCTGTGGTGGCTCGATGGATTTCAGCTCAACTCGGTTTACACGAACTCCCCATTTACCTGTTGCTTCATCCAACACTCCACGAAGAGCTGAGTTGATTGAATCTCTCGAGGTCAGGGTTTGCTCTAGGTCTATGCCACCAACCACGTTTCGCAAAGTTGTTATTGTGATTTGCTCGATACCGGTGATGAAGTTTTCAATTTCATAGACGGCTGATTTTGGATCGGTTACCTGGAAATAGATAACCGTGTCGATTTCAACCACGAGGTTGTCCGAGGTAATCACAGGCTGCGGAGGAAATGAGACCACTCGCTCACGAAGATCAATAAGTGGACGTAGGCGATCGATAAAAGGGATGATGAGGGCAAGTCCCGCGTCTAGAGTGCGGTGGTAGCGACCCAATCGCTCAACGATTCCAGCGCTGGCCTGAGGGATTATGCGAATGGCCCGAGCCAGCACCACAACAAAGATTGTTACCAGTAATAGTGGCGCGAGGAACGCGCCGAATGCCTCTGCTGCGTTTTCCATTTAGACCTCCCTAATAATCGCGGTTGCCCCGCGAATGGCTACAACTTGAACTTTTTGGTCGGGAGCAATAACTCCCGATTGGGTTTTTGCGCTCCAAGTCTCTCCGGTGAGCTTGACCTGTCCAGACCGGTCAGTGACTTGGGTCAAAGTAATGGCCTCAGCGCCAATCAGAGCATCGACATTTGTGGCCGAAGGGGTGCCCCGAAGCTTTAGGTGCTTTAGTGCAATTGGTCTCAAGAGAATAAGTGAAAGAGCCGAGGCAACACCGAAGGTAATTCCCTGAACAACAATGTCTGCACCCAGACCTGCAGCACCGGCTGCAGCTAGAGCGGATATCGCAAGTGAAGCGAAGAGTAAGTTTGCAGTGAGTAGCTCAACGAGCATTAGTGAGCCAGAGATTGCCAACCAAATCCAAAGTGCCATGTGTATAAGTCTAAGTGGCAGCTCAAATCTAAAAATAGGCTGTTCACTCAGGGCATATTGAAACGAGTAATAGTTTAGGTGGGGCCGACCAGGGGACTTGAACCCCTAACCCCCGCATTACAAGTGCGGTGCGCTACCAATTGCGCCAGGTCGGCCTGCACCAGAAAGGTATTAGCTTCCGGTACCCGCCCAGCTTACCCAAAAAGGTAAATCTAGGCCAAGCCACCGGAACCGTGGCTAGGTGTAGTAAACGTCGTCCAGGGTGACAGTCATTAGCTCTCTGCGCTTTAGCATCTTGGCCAGTTCCTTGAAGACATACCTTGGAGTTCTTGCGTTTAGGTGATCAAGCAATATGGTCCGGTCTTGAATCCACTTATTACCAAGCTGCAAGATGTTCTGCCTTCGCTGACCGGCAGAGTCACCGAGGGATCCGCTCCACATAACTGTCGAGATGTACCCCATATCGTTTGCGACCTGAATCACCCGGGAGTCGATGCGGCCGTAGGGGGGTCGGTAGTAAGGCTTGGCGTTAACGCCAAAGTTATCTTGAATAAAGCTGTGGCACCTTTTGAGCTCCTGCTTGATCCCAGCGTTCGAGAGCTTGGTCATACTCGAGTGGGAGTGTGTGTGGTTTGCAAGCTGAAGCTTCCCGCTATCAACGAGCTCCTGAATTTGCTTCTTATTCTTCTTCCAGGCTGGATAGCTTGAGTTGATGAAGAAAGTCATTCGAAGATCGAATCTCTCGATGAAGTCGAGGTAGTCCCTTACGCCTTCGGTGCTGGCCCCGTCATCCACAGTCCACGCGATCCGCTTGACGCTGGACTTTGGCAGTCGGACTCTTCGGCCCTCTTCAAGTGCAGTTTTTTGAAAACCCAGCGGTCCAAGCGGTGATGCAACCCGCTCTCTAATAAGCGGATCCGGAACAACTAGTGGGCTATTTGATGCTTTGGCTACGTCAGGAAACAAAAACCCCGCGGCTGTGGCCGCGAGGAATTGTCTTCTGAGCACTTTTCTGTTGTTAGTTCATGGTGTCGGAGGTTACAAACTGAATGAACTGAGCAAATCGAGCTGCACTAGCAAGTTCCTCACCTGTATTCCAGGTGTATTGTTCACCGTTCACGAAAACCGAGGGAGTTCCGCTGATCTGGATTGCGGTTCCAGGAATTGGCTCTGTGAGGGCTCGCTCGGTTGCATCCTTAATCCAGTTTCCAAACTCTTTAGTGTTGATGCAGCTGGCGACCCGGTCCATATTCGTCGCGCCGACTTCTTCAGCGAAGCTTATGAGCTCAGGGTTTTCAGGCCCAGGAGCACCTTCGGTGGGCTGGGACTGAAAGAGTCTGGTGTTATAAGCAAAGAAGTTATCCGGTGAGTACTCCGAGAGGCACATCGCTGCGTTGGCCGCTCGGGATGAAAAGGCATTTGGTGAACCGCGTCCATCGAGGAACGACAGAGCGTGCATCTGGACCGTAGCCGCACCCGTTTCGACCAGGTTCTTTATCTGCTGGCTATTTGGGAGCTCAAAGATTGCACAAATTGGGCACTGGTAATCAACGTAGATCACTATTTCAATGGGGGGTTCACCGGTTGGCGAAGCGGGGTTAAAGGTAGGGGTGAAGACCTTGAGTCCGGTTCCAACCTTGACACCATCGTTGAATGTGGCATTGGTGGGAACTGCTGTGGACTGAGTGCTGGCGCTAAAGATTGTGATTCCAACAGCTCCAAAAACTAAAAGCACCGAGGCGGCAATTCCAAGTTGAATAAATACGCGCTTGCGCTTATCGCCTTTTTGCTGCTGCTCCCTCAGGGATTTGGCCTTGGCTCGGGCAGCCTCACGCTGCTCTGATCTGGTTGGTCTTGGGGTGTTTGACGTCATTTGGGTAGTTTATAGCAAGATTTTTAGAGCCCCCTCCTTCCGAGTTATAAGCTTCCTAAGAAGTGCAATACTAGGAGGACTCAGCAACGTTGCTCGAGTATGCGAATTCACTAAGGATCGTCCGGCACGTACCTGCCGGTGAAGGAGATAAATCATGGCATCAGTTAAGTTCCAGAAAGCCTCACGGGTATACCCCGGTGGCACCGCCCCAGCCGTTGATTCAATTGACCTAGAAATTGCCGATGGCGAATTCCTAGTTCTAGTTGGTCCATCCGGTTGCGGAAAATCCACCACCTTGCGAATGCTCGCAGGTCTAGAAGAAGTAAACGGTGGACAAATCCTGATTGGTGACCGTGACGTCACCAATATCCCGCCAAAGGATCGCGACATCGCGATGGTGTTCCAGAACTATGCACTGTACCCACACATGACAGTGGCCGAAAACATGGGTTTTGCTCTAAAGATTGCTGGAGTTGCGAAAGAGGAGCGCGCAGAGCGCGTTCTTGAGGCAGCCAAGCTGCTCGACCTAGAGCCCTACCTAAACCGCAAGCCAAAGGCACTTTCCGGTGGTCAGCGCCAGCGCGTTGCCATGGGTCGTGCGATTGTGCGTCAGCCTCAAGTGTTCCTGATGGACGAGCCGCTTTCGAACCTTGATGCCAAGCTTCGAGTTCAGACAAGAACCCAGATTGCTTCTCTTCAGCGCAGACTCGGTGTTACAACCGTTTACGTGACTCACGACCAGGTCGAAGCCATGACCATGGGTGACAGGGTCGCTGTTTTGAAGGACGGCGTTCTTCAGCAGGTTGCAACTCCAAGGGAGCTTTACGAGACGCCAAAGAACGTCTTTGTCGCAGGGTTCATTGGCTCTCCGGCAATGAATCTTCTTCAGCTTCCAATAGTGGAGGGTGGGGTTCAGGTCGGTAACACCGTTGTAAAGGTGGACTCGGCAGTTCTTGCAAAGACCAAAGCCAAGCTCGTTACGTTGGGTGTTAGACCCGAGAACCTAACTGTCACAGCCGGCGAGGGCATCGCTGCCGAGGTTGACGTAGTTGAAGAGCTCGGATCTGACGGGTACCTATATGGTTCAGCAACAATCGACGGAGCCCACCACGAACTGGTTAGTAGGGTTGACGGCCGCGACCACGCGCATAAGGGAGACACCGTATTCCTAAAGCCCGAGGGTGGCATCATGCACCTATTCGATGTTGAGACCGGGGAGCGCCTGAACTAGCTCAATGAGCCAAGCACTCGCTATAACTGCTGCTACGGCGGATTCAGCCCTGCTGGATCTGCCGTGGCACTTACCTTTAGAAGCCTGGCCGGCAGAAAACATTGCAGCTCTTCCGAAGGGACTTTCTAGACATACTGTGCGCTTCGCCCACCTAAGCAACTACGTCATCGCCATCAAAGAGACTCTCCCGGATCTTGCTAAGCGCGAATACGAAATATTAAAAAACCTTCAAAAACTTGACGTGCCTTGCGTGGAGCCATTTGCGATTATCAACAACCGCAAGGATGACAAGGGCGAAGAACTGCCGGCTGCACTCATCACTCGGCACCTAAAGTTTTCGCTACCCTACCGGGCGATGTGGTCACAGGGACTGAGGGCGGAAACCGCTACAAGACTGGTCGATGCACTTGCCCTGCTACTGGTGAGACTTCACATCGCAGGATTTTTCTGGGGCGATGTTTCACTATCAAACACTTTATTCAGACGTGACGCCGGATCCTTTGCGGCATATCTGGTTGATGCCGAGACTGGACAGCTCTACGACAGTGGCCTATCAAACGGACAGCGAGAAAATGATTTAGAAATTGCACGGATAAACATCGCAGGCGAGCTCATGGATTTGGTTGCAAGCGGTCGAGCCGGACCCGGTGTTGATCCAAACGCGACCAGCGAGAGAATCGTGAACAAATACAACGAGCTCTGGAAAGAACTCACCGCGGCTGAGGTATTCGACAAAGATGAGCGCTGGAGGATAACCAGAAGAGTTGAAAGACTAAACAAACTCGGCTTCGACATTGAAGAGTTGATGATCAAGACGGAGGAAAATGGCAAGAGTGTAAAGATTCAACCCAAGGTTGTGGATGCAGGTCATCACACCAGAAGACTTCTTCGACTTACCGGGTTGGATGTTCAAGAGAACCAAGCCCGCAGACTTTTGAACGACTTAGATGCGTTCAGGGTGAAGTTTGGTTCAAGTGACGACGAGGAAGTGCTCGCCCACCGCTGGTTGAGCGAGGTCTTTGAGCCGGTTGTGAAGGCAATTCCTAGGCAGTACTCCGGCAAACTTGAGCCAGCCGAGGTCTTCCACGAGGTCCTGGAACACCGCTGGTACCTGGCTGAAAATCAACAGAAGGGCATACCGCTGACCGATGCGGTGAACTCCTATGTTGAGAAAGTGCTAGCTCACAGGCGTGACGAGGAGGCGTTGATTGCAACTCCAACCGAGGCGATTACTTTGCCCACCGCCATCCCTTCGGGAACCATCGAAACTAATGAAGATGAAGAGGGCGACTGGCGAGACAAAGTCTAGAGTTTTGGCCTGGACTTCGAAATCTCATAGAGCGCAACCGATGCCGCAATTCCGGCATTTAGTGACTCGGTGTCTTTCGCAATCGGAATAGATAAAATCGCATCACAGTTTTCCTGAACTAGGCGGGAAAGCCCTTTACCCTCGGAGCCAATAACCAAAACCATCGGCTCATTTGAGAGATTGAACTTTGGAAGTGAAATATCACCACCGCCGTCAAGCCCGACAATAAATAATTTCTTTTTCTTGAACTCTTTCAAGGTGGCGTTCAGGTTTCCAGCTAGAGCAACTGGAACTCTAGCCGCGGCTCCGGCCGAAGTCTTCCAAGCCGCTGCAGTCAATCCGGTGGAGCGGCGCTGTGGCAAGATCACGCCGTGACCGCCGAAGGCTGCAACCGAGCGGATTATCGCCCCAAGATTTCTGGGATCCGTAATTCCATCCAGGGCAACGAATAAAGGGGTTGCTCCTCGAGAGAGAACTTTGTCGAGAAGGTCTATCGGGTGAGCGTAGTTGTATGGCGGCACCTGAAGAGCTACCCCTTGATGCACAGAATCAAATCCGGTCAAGCGATCAATTTCTGCTCTTGTGACTTCGTTGATTGGAATCTTTCTAAGGTTGGCAATCGTGAGGGCTTCTTTTACTCGATCATCCATTTCAATTCTTGAAGCCAGGTACAAAGCGGTCGCCGGAATCTTGGCGCGAAGGGCTTCGAGAACCGAATTTCGCCCAGACAGAACTTCAAAGTTTTCCGATGCTTTTGTAATTCGCTTGCCTTTTCTGGCGGCCGCTCCTGCGACTCCAGCTGTCCTCGGTCCCGAGGCCACAAATTCACCTTTTCTTGAGACTCTGACGCCGGCGGCTTTTTTCTTCTCCACGGACTTTTTGGCACGGAACGCCTTGTGTCCTTTTCGATCCTCAGCCTTTGGAGTGGGGCCCTTACCCTCGAGCCTCTTGCGGCCGTGGCCGCCGGTTCCAACGCTCGGTCCCTTTTTGCCTTTTGCGGCTCCCGGTCTAGTCGGTTTAGCTGGCACCTAGGCTCCAATGTGTCGAGTCGGCGGAGTCTTCGAGCACCACGCCAACAGCTTTCAGCTGATCGCGGATGCGGTCAGAAGTTTCAAAATCCTTGTTATCACGGGCTTGATTGCGCTGGCTAATCAGCGATTGAATCAGACCATCCAGAGCAGCCATCGCATCTTCGGACAAACCCGAACGCTTCCAGAAACTAGCCTCTGGATTAATGTTTAGAACATCCAGCATGGCTACCGCTTCCGCGTAGGCCTTGGCCGCCTCCGGCAAGCGGTCCTCATCAAGGCTTGAGTTTCCGTCTCGTACCGTTTCGTGCAGCACCGCAAGGGCGGCCGGTATGTTTAGGTCTTCGTCCATAGCCTGGGAAAACTTCGCCGGGAATGAGGGCTTTGCTGAGTTTAGTTTTTCTAAGAACTTGGTTCCACTCAGTTTTCTTGTCGCGCGCTGAAGGAACGTTGCGATTCTCAAGATGGTGGCTTCCGCCTCTTCCAAAACACCGTCGTTGTAATCCAGTACCGACCGGTACTGAGCAGAGCCCAGGTAGTACCTGAGGGCGAGGGCGTTGGAGTCGGTTAGAACATCGCTTACCAAAACTGAGTTGCCGAGGGATTTGCTCATCTTTTGTCCCGAAACGTTTACGAGACCGTTGTGCAACCAGAGGTCAGCAAATTCGTGGCCTGCGGCCCTGGACTGGGCAAGTTCGTTCTCGTGGTGCGGGAACCTGAGGTCTAGTCCGCCGCCGTGAATGTCAAACCTCGTACCCAAATACTTCACACTCATCGCCGAGCACTCTATGTGCCAACCGGGTCTGCCTTTTCCAAATGGTGAATCCCAGGCTGCATCTTCAGGTTCTGATTCCTTGTGTGATTTCCAAAGAGCGAAATCCCTAGGATGCTTCTTACCCCTGGCCTCGGCCTCGGTGTCGTCGATTAGATCATCTGACTTTTGGTTGGTGAGCTCGCCGTAGTCTTTCCAGCTTGAGGCACTGAAGTAAACATCCGCTGAACCATCAACTTGGTAGGCGTGCCCTTTTTTAATAAGTGTTTGAATTAGCGAAATCATTTCGGAGATATTGGAGGTAGCCCTTGGCTCATAGCTTGGGACTTTGATGTCAAGTTTTCGATACGCCTCGGCAAAAAGCTGCTCATAGAAAAAGGCCAGCTCCCACCATTTTCTTTTCTCACTCTTGGCGTTATCCAAAACCTTGTCGTCAATGTCGGTCACGTTTCTAATCAGAGTGACTCTCAAACCATTTGCCTCGAGCCAGCGAAGAAGCTGGTCGTAGACCAGAGCTGATCTCAGGTGACCCAGGTGAGGAGCTGCCTGAACCGTTGGGCCACACAGATAGATTCCAACTTCACCCGCCTTGAGGGGCTTTAGTTCTCTAAGCGACTGACTACGGGAGTCAAATAGCTGCAGGGTCACGAGCTAAAGCCTACCTTTCGAACCAAACTGGTGGCCACAGCCGCCAACCCCTCGTCGCTTCCTAAAAACCCAAGTCCGTCAGTCGTGGTTGCAGATACGCTGACCGGAGCCCCGATTATTGACCCAAGGCGCGACTCAAGCTCGAGTCTCCTGGGAGCAAGCTTTGGACTAGTTCCAATTAGCTGTACCGAAACATTTACAGGCTCAAGCCCGTGCTTGGCCAAAAGCTCTAGAGTCCCGCGTAAGAAAGTCTCCCCCGATGCCCCCCTGTACTCCGGCCTATCAACTCCAAAGTTTGATCCGATGTCGCCAAGACCGGATGCGGCAAGCAATGCATCCACCATCGCGTGAGCAATCACGTCGCCGTCGCTGTGACCTTCGAGTGCGCGGTTACCCGGCCACTCCAAGCAGCCAAGCTGCAATATCCTTGATTCGTCTTCACTGAAGCGATGCGCATCAGATCCAATGCCAGTTTGGGCTCCAGATAGTAAGTAACTCTGAGCGGTTTCTAGATCTTCCGGAGTAGTTATTTTCATCGCCTGCTGCTCCCCTGGCACCATCATCACGGTGCCACCGAATGCTTGAACTAGGGCAGCTTCGTCTGTGTAGTTACTAGTTGCGGCAACGTGGGCTTTGACCAATAACTCCGTTGGAAAACCCTGCGGAGTTTGCGCTCTTATTAGCTCGGCGCGGTCGATTGTTTCTTCAACTAAATCACCGCGATATTTTTTGATGGTGTCGGCAACCGGCAAGCCAGGAATTACACCGACCTGATTTTCAAAAACGGCCTCTGCAACGCGGTTAAATAAATCGGTTGTGGTTAGCGCTCTTGCCGAATCGTGAACCAGAACGGTCTCGATGCCGCCGGCTAATACCGCGAGCGCCTCAGCAACCGATTCCTGTCTAGTTGCTCCGCCAACCACAACTCGAATATCCACGCCGTGACTATCGAGCTGGTTTTCAAGCTCAAGAATTTGACTGAGGTGAGATTCGGGTACCGCAATGATCAGCTGTCTGAGGTTCTTTGTTGCCAGGGATCGATAGATTGCGTGCTCAAGTAGGGACTTTCCGGCTAGCTCGACAAACGCCTTGGGTTGATCGGCCTTTAGGCGCTCTCCCCGTCCTGCCGCCAGTAGTACCACCGCCACTGCGCGAGGGTTCATAGCTTTTTGTCTTTTCTAGGAGGCCAGAACTTGGTCAAGCAGAGACGAGGCTTTTTCCTCATCGGTCTTTTTGGCTAAAGCAAGCTCGGAAACCAAGATCTGTCTTGCCTTGGCAAGCATTCGCTTTTCTCCAGCGGAAAGACCGCGGTCCTGGTCTCTGCGCCATAAGTCGCGAACCACCTCGGACACCTTTACTACGTCTCCGGAGGCTAGCTTTTCTAGGTTGGCCTTGTATCGCCTGGACCAGTTGGTTGGTTCCTCGATAAATTCCGCACGGAGCACGTCAAAGACCTGCTGCACACCCTTTCGGTTGATGACATCTCGAACACCGACCATCTCAACGTTGGCAGCTGGAACCCAAATGGTTAGGTCACCCTGGGCGACCTTTAGTTGTAAGTATTTCTGGGTCTCGCCTCGCACGTTGCGATTCTTGACCTCTACGATCTTCGCTGCGCCGTGATGCGGGTAGACAACGGTTTCGCCAACCTCAAATTTCATGTGTTGGATTCCCTTCAGAAACCACTATTTTACCACAGCAAACGCTTAAAAATTGTGCGATAAACTGGGACAAACCACAGGAGGACTCTTTGTTTGTACGCCGTTTAGCCGCCACTGCCCTGATTGTCGCTCTTTCATTGACAACCAGCGCTTGTAGCATTTCCGGCAATGTGGCCTCTTTGCAGCCCTACTCTCCAAGTGACGGCCAGCAGGTTGATCTCGAGCAAGTCATGGCTCGAAACTTCATGTATCTGGTTGCTGATTCCGGCAATGGCTACCTGGTCGGCTCGCTTGTGAGCCAAGCCACAGAAGCCAAGGTAATCAAGATCCAGTATGTGGACCCAAACACTCAGGCCAAAACTGACTACTTCGTAGAAGTTCCAGCCGGTCAAAAAGTTGACTTTGGATACAACGGCAATCCAGCAATAATGCTTCCGGTTGTCGAGGGACCAGGTCAGACTGCAAAGTTTTATTTCCTTGAGTCAGAAACAATTAACGCGAGCATGAAGGTGCCCGTTCTGGATGGCACCTTGGAAGAGTACCGACGGCTTCTTGAGATTCTCGAAAGTGAATCCCAGTCAGTTATGGAAGAAGACCCGGTTAGCTAAACCTCGAACTTGTAGCCAAGACCTCGAACGGTCTGTATGTATTTTGGTCTGGCCGGATCCTCTTCAATCTTTGAACGAAGCCTCTTGATGTGCACATCCAAAGTCTTGGTGTCGCCAAAGTAGTTTGCTCCCCAGACGCGGTCAATAATTTGACCCCTGGTCAATACTCGGTTCACGTTCTCCATCAACAGCTCCAGAAGCTCAAATTCCTTGAGCGGAAACGCGATCTGCTTACCTGCGAGCGTAACTTGGTGCCGGTCTGAATCCAGTCGAAGCTCCCCCGCTACCAAAACGCCATCTAGTTCAACTGCCGGCTCAATTTTTCTTCTAAGAACTGCCTTCATTCGGGCCAGAAGTTCCCTTGTGGAATAAGGCTTAGTGACGTAGTCGTCTGCGCCGATCTCAAGACCTACCACCTTGTCAACTTCGGCATCCTTAGCCGTCAACATAATGATGGGAACATTAGAACTCAATCGAATCTGCTTGCAAACCTGATTGCCGTCGAGTTTGGGCATCATCAAATCCAAAAGAATTATGTCAGCCCCTGCCGACTCAAACTTTTCAATTGCCATTAAGCCGTTCTCGGCTTCGATGACCTCGTAGCCCTCTTTCTGGAGCATAAACACCAGCGGCTCCCTGAGGGACTGCTCGTCTTCGACGACTAGAACTTTTGGCATTAGTCAACCTCCGCTATTACTTTGATGGTTCCGGTAATCGGGTCAGAGCTTTTGGCAAGTGGAATTCGCAAGGTAAAAGTTGAGCCAACTCCTTGCTGGGAGAAAAGCCTTACCTCACCCCTGTGAATCTTTGCAACGTGCTTGACGATGCTGAGCCCAAGCCCGGTTCCGCCGGTTTCTCTAGAGCGGGAGGCATCCACCCTAAAAAATCTCTCAAAAACACGAGCTTGGTTTTCTGGAGAGATTCCTGCTCCGGAGTCGGTGACTGAAACTTCCGCCACGTCGCCCTTGGACTTCGTACCAATTCCAACCTGCGACCCAGAGTTTGAGTAGTTGATGGCATTTTCTATTAGGTTTTTCACGGCGGTTGTGAGCATTTCGCGGTTACCGTATATCTCGGGACCTGGCTCATCGTGAAACAGCACTCGAATATTTCTACTCCTAGCTAATTGCTCGTTTCTGTCCACCGCATCAGCTATTACCTGATTCAGATCAATCAACTCTGCTGTTGCCAAAACCTCTTCCGACTGAACCCTAGAAAGTTCGATGATGTCTTGAACCAGATGAGTTAGGCGATTGGATTCCTTGATTAGATTGCCTGAGAACCGGTTCCTGGTCTCGGTATCTTCTTCGGCTCCCTGAATTGCCTCGGCGAGTAACGCGATAGCTCCGATTGGAGTTTTTAGTTCGTGAGAGATATTCTCTATAAAATCACGCCGAGTTTTATCGAGCCGTGATTTCTGTGTCTGATCCTCCAACACTAAAACCACGTAGTCACCGGCAACCAGTGAAGCCTTCGCCAAAACCTCGAGTTGACTCTTTTTCATCCCGACATTTATTGAACCTTCGAATGACTCGACCTGCCTGGTCGAGCGTGCCCGGCGAACTAGATCAAATAGCTCAGGCTGCACCAGGGCGCCTCTTGCAATCAGCCCGAATGGCTCGGCCCTGTTGTTCATGCGGATGACCTGGTTGTTTTGATCAAGCAAGATTCCCACCGAGCCCAAAAGTTCCAAGATTTCTGAGGCCAAGACCGGAAAGTCAATTGGGTCTGAGTTGGGTTGGGTTTCGAAGCCACGGCGACCTACGGCAAAGCCCGCTATAAAAAATGCAACGACGGCGATGGCAATCACCAGGAATATCGCAGCTAGGCTTAAGTTGTTCACATTGTTAACAATATGGCTTGCATTTCGCCGTCGATGCAAAAAGACGGGGAAAAAGGGCTATTTTTATCTTAGGTTTGGCATTTGTTCGGCTTCTGTTCACCAAGTACTGAGAGCCTCGAGATATCTTTAGAAAGGGGTCGCAAGTGCGGCAAGTATTCCAAAATGAACTTCACGAAGTTCAGGAC
>NZ_JBASXC010000025.1:0-16941 GCF_049276775.1 Rhodoluna sp. | reverse complement strand
GCAGACAGTTTTCCAAGGGAAAAAATCGCTTTCAGCGCCTGCGCCTAGACCGATTCGAGTACGTGGCTTTTCTGGCAAGACAAAAGATGGAACAGCACGGGCTCAAGTCACCCTGGGAATTCATATTTGACTCCGCAAAACAAAGAGCAGGTCTTTGCAATTACACCGACCACCAGATTTCGCTTTCCAAATACATTGTCGAGTACCACTCGCTGGATCAGTCCGAGCAAGTAATCCTGCATGAGATAGCTCACGCGCTTGCAGGTAAGTCTGCTGGCCACGGACCAAACTGGAAACAGGTGGCCAAATCAATTGGCTACCGCGGTGAAAAATTCACCGGCAAAGAAATAGCCGAGCAAACCGCCAGGTGGATTGGGGAGTGTAAAAACGGACACCGCCACTACCGCTTTAAGAGCCCAAGGACACAGCTTGCCTGCGGGTACTGCGGTAAAGGATTTAACCGCAAGTACCTAATTTCCTGGAGCGAGAGAGCAGCTTAGGCAGCTTGGAAGTAGTTGATAAGCAAAAGACTTATCAGTGCACCACCGGCAAAATTCAACCAGATAAATTTTCTCCAACCACGGTTGGCCCTTTCGCAATCTTCGTCAGTGATATTCAAATAAGGCGAAATGATCACCAGGTATGGAATGGCAGCAAGTGCGGCCACCATGCCGTGGGGTCCCGCGTTCATAACCGAGATACCTGCCAAGAAATAAAGCAAAAAGGCAAGCCTTACCGTGTTCCTGGCTCCAATGGCGGTGGCGACAGAATTAATGCCGGCTTCCCTGTCGGCCTTCACATCTTGCACCGCACCAAAGGCATGGCTTGCCATGCCCCAGCCCAAAAAGGCCAGGATCATGGAGAACAGCTTGAACTCAAAGATGTTTACCTCAGATAGCGCCAGCGCAAAGAGCATGGGGCCGATGAAGTGTAGGGAGGAAGTGAAGGAGTCCAAGAAGGGGATCTCTTTGAATCTAAGCTTTGGAACGCTGTATGCCAGGACTGCGGCGAGGGTAATAAGTAGAAAGAAGTCTGCGATGTCGGAGCCAACAACCAGCAGGTAAATCACAAATCCAAGGGATAGACCAATGGATGCCCAGATGGTGAGCTTGTGAAGCGAAGGGTCAAGAAGAGCTCCTTCGATGCCGCCCTTGCGGGGGTTTCGAAGATCGCTCTCGTAGTCAAAGACGTCGTTGATTCCATACATCAGAAAGTTGTATGGAATCAGGAAGAAGAAAGTCCCGATGATGAGGCTTGCATCAACCGTGCCGTTCACAAATAAATAAGTTGCGAAGAAAGGGAATGCGGTGTTTACCCAGGAGATTGGTCTTGACGACCAAAACAAAGATGTCAGCTGCTTCACTTTGTATTACTTCTTGCCCTTGTCAGAGGTTAATTTTGTTTTTTCCTGCCTAGAGCCTAGCCACCACCAGGTGAGTGGAATAAGAACTGCGGCAACCAGCGTGTAGGCGAAGTCCTCAATTGGCGCATAGCCAATAAAGGCCCCGGATAAAGTATCCGGGTTGTAGGCAACGATGCCGCTACCAACAATGAAGTTGTCAAAGATTGCGGTCATTAGCAATAGAGCTACAACTGTCCAGCAAAGTTTCTGCCAGCGAACCAACCAGCGCAAATACATCAGAATCACAGCAACTGGGATCAGGAACAGTAGGTTCAGTTCAGCGTAGGTCATCTCTTGTTCAACACCTTAGAGATCCAGGTGAGAGCAATAAGTGTGCTGTAGCAAAGCAGCATCAGGAAAAAGATTTCTTCGAGTGGAAACTCCGGAAAGATCTGGATGCCGGTCAAAAGTGTGTTGTTACCTCTAAAGAAGATTCCAAGGGCGATACCCGCGATGTCCCAAATTAGAAAAACCACAAAGGCTGGAACCATCGACAGGAAAGCACGCTTGGGGTCGACCGTGAAGGCAAGCTTGTGGGTTCTATCTAGAAGGTAGAGCCCAACGAGCGACAAAATCAGAATGACTAAGTAGCTTCCGTACATGTTTCGAGAATAGTCGCTTTGTGAAATCTTCTGTCAGAATTGAGACATGAGTAATCTCTTTGGCTATCACAGCGAGGCCTACGTTAACAAGTACTCTCAAGAAGAAAACAAACAATTCACGGTGGCCTTTGGCGAGATAACCCAAGGTTTCAAAGTAGCTATGGAAAAGGGGATGGATTTTCGGCACGAGAGTGTCCAGCAGCTAGTAAGGAGACACTACGAGTTTTGTTTACAGTTTTGGAAACCCAATAAAGAAAGCTACAAAGCTCTAGCGATGAGCTACATCATCCCATCTCCCTATAACGAAGCCTATGAGGCTGTGGCTAAGGGGCTAGGAAAGTACCACTACGACGCAATCGTATTCTTCGCCGATGAGAATCTGTAGATTCTCGAACTACTTGAGACCCTTCCACCCGCCTGCTGGTACTGGCTGTAGCTCATCGGAAATTGGACCAGTTGACTTGTCGTCAACTAGGTACTTGTAGACAAGCTCGGCACCGATAAGACACATCGGCAAACCAATTCCAGGAATGGTGTTGTGTCCCGCGTAGAACAGGTTCTTAACCTTCTTTGATCTGTTCTTCGGTCTAAAGAAGGCACTCTGTCGAAGGGTGTGGGCCATACCAAGAGCTGTGCCGTTCCAGGCGTTCAACTCGGTGACAAAGTCCCTAGGTCCCATGGACTTTCGAACAACAATTCTTTCCTTGAGATCAGGAATCTCACACCACTGCGCGATCTGATCAATGACGCGGTCAACGTCTTTTTCAAATTGCTCATCGCCGGAGCCACCAATTGAAGGATCGGCAGCGATTGGAACAAGTACGAATAGGTTCTCGTATCCCTCAGGGGCAACCGATGAATCGGTCACGCTCGGTGCACAGATGTAAAGCGAGGCAGGGTTTGGAACTTTTCTCTTGCCATCGGCTTTGTGGAAAACCTCGGAGAAGTTTTTGCTCCAGTTGTCGGTATATAGAAGTGTGTGGTGGTTAAGCTGAGGAACTTTACCCTTGACTCCGAGGTATAGAAGCATGGCCGAAGGACCCGGAACCTTATTGGACCAGAACTTCTCCGGGAAGGTCTGGTGCTTTTGATCCAGCAACTTGGTCTCCACGTGGTGCATATCCGCTGTTCCAACAACAACATCGGCTTCGATAAAGACCTCACCAACCTGAACACCGGTTGCAATGCCCTGGTCGTTGACCTGGATTTTGGAAACGGGGGAGTTGGTCTTTATCTGCACGCCGTGCTGCTTGGCAATGCGCTCGATGGCTTCAATCAGGGTATAGAAACCACCCATCGGGTAGAAAACTCCAACGTTTAGATCAACGTGGGTCATTAGGTGATACATGCTCGGGGTGTCGTAAGGGGAGGCTCCCAAAAAAACGGCAGGGAAGTTCAGAATTTTCTTGAGCCGCTCGTCTTTTACATACTTACCCGAGAAGGCGTACAGCGAAGTCACCAGGTGAGATAAGAACTTTGGTGCTTTGCCCAATACCTCTTTATTTGTGAAGCTTTTGGTGTTTTCAAAGTTTGTGTATAGAAAGTGCTTCATCGACAGGTCATAGGTCTCTTCGGCTGAGTCAAGATACTGCTGAAGTTTCTTGCCAGCTCCTGGCTCGATGGAGTCAAAAAGAGCTTTGTTCTTCTCGAGATCCTGGACGATCATGAGCTTCTCGTCGCGGCCCTCGTTTCTGGTCTGATACGCAGGCTCCAGCTTTACAAGCTTCAGCTCTTTTTCAGCTGTTGTTCCCATAAGCTTGAAGAACTGATCGAAGGCGTCTGGCATTAGATACCAGGACGGACCCATGTCAAAGACGAAGCCGTCTTTTTCCCAGATGTATGCTCGGCCGCCAACTTTCTCGCGAGCCTCCAGTAGCGTCACTTTCATTCCGGCTTTAGCAAGCAGAGCTGCGCTAGCAAGACCGGCGATACCGCCTCCGACTACGACTGCGGTTTTTTGACTCACTTAGGAACCACTCCAATCAGGGCTTTTAGGACAATGAACAACTTGGTGGTATTCGGAACCGAGATGCGAGCTCTGAGCATCTGCTCAGCAGGGGTCTTCTCGATTCGGTTGGCAAGCTCGGTAAAGAGCATCTGGGCTGCGGCAACTGCTTTTCTTGAACTCACTGGCAAAAACTTTAGACCGGCAGCTGCCTCCTTGAGATCCTCTCTGATGTATCCAAGTAGCTCAGCTTTTTGGTTCTCGTTGAAGGATTTTGGATCAACATCTGGGAAATAGCTTCTGCCAAGCTTTTCAAAATCAGCCGATAGATCTCTTAGGAAGTTCACCTTCTGGAAGGCAGCTCCCAGGGCTCTGGCGCTTTTTACAATCTGCTTATAGTCCTCGGGAGAAAAATCTGACTCTTTCACAAAGGCGTGCAGGCACATCAGCCCAACAACCTCAGCCGATCCGTAGACGTACTTCTGAAAGGATGCCGGGGTGTGCTTTCTAGGCCAGAGGTCCATCCGCATCGAGGCAAAAAACGGCTCGATGATGCCTCGGGCGAAGCCCGTTTCATTGGCCGTTCTTGCAAAAGCGTGAACCACCAGGTTGGTTGAGAACTTGGTCCGCAATGTCTTATAGATCTCGGCCTCTAGTTGATCCAGTGCAACCGATGGTTCGACGTTGCCGCCACCAACTCTTGCCTCGGCGGCTGCGCCATCGACTATTTCGTCGGCGACTCGAACCAGGGCGTAGATGTTTCTAACGTGCTGGCGGATTTCCGGTGCAAGCAGCTTTGTTGCCACGCCAAAAGACGTCGAGTAAGAGTCGATAACCGCATTCGAGGAGCGCTCGGCGGCTTGGGTATAAAGCTCAAGTGAGCTCGGGTGGGGATCTGACATCCCTTCTATTATTCAGGCTATTTCGGACAATCGGGACCGATTAATCCCCAACCTAAAGCCCGAGTTTGCAAGTTAGACTTAAGCGCATGACAAACCATATGAAACCCCGCTCTCACGCGGTTACAGACGGAATTGAGAAGGCTCCAGCTCGTGGAATGCTTCGTGCCGTGGGAATGGGCGACGATGACTGGGCAAAGCCCCAGATTGGCATCGGATCCAGCTGGAATGAGCTAACGCCCTGCAATCTTTCACTCGACCGTCTCGCCAAGGCCGTCAAGGTCGGAGTCGCTCGCGCAAACGGTTTCCCTATGCAGTTTGGAACCATCTCGATGTCCGATGGAATCTCCATGGGCCACGAAGGTATGCACTTTTCTCTAGTTTCTCGAGAGGTCATCGCGGACTCCGTTGAGGTTGTCATGCAAGCCGAGCGCCTGGACGGCAGCGTGTTGCTCGCTGGCTGTGACAAGTCACTTCCTGGAATGCTGATGGCGGCAGCTCGCCTGGACCTAGCGTCAGTGTTTTTATACGCCGGATCGATTGCTCCGGGTTGGGTCAAGCTAACCGATGGAACCGAAAAGCCCGTGACGATCATTGACGCCTTCGAGGCGGTTGGTGCCTGCAAGGCAGGAACCATGTCCGAGGAAGACCTCGGAAGAATTGAAAGAGCGGTTTGTCCTGGCGAAGGTGCTTGTGGCGGAATGTATACCGCTAACACAATGGCTTCAATTGGTGAAGCGATTGGTATGAGCCTTCCAGGCTCGGCAGCTCCACCATCTGTAGATAGAAGGCGTGACACCTGGGCCGAGCGAAGTGGCGAGGCGGTTGTAAACCTGATCGACAAGGGCATCACCGCAAGACAGATCATGACCAAGCCGGCATTTGAAAATGCCATCGCGGTGCTCATGGCATTCGGTGGCTCCACCAACGCAATTCTTCACCTTCTGGCAATTGCCAGGGAGGCGGAGGTCGACCTTACCTTGGATGACTTCAACGCCATCGCAGATAGAGTTCCTCACCTTGGAGACCTCAAGCCATTCGGTCAGTTCGTTATGAACGACGTTGACAAAGTAGGTGGAGTTCCAGTTTTGATGAAGGCACTTCTTGATGCAGGACTCATGAACGGGGATGTTATGACCGTGACTGGCAAGACCCTGGCTGAGAACCTAGAGGGAATTAACCCCCCAGATCCTGACGGCAAGATCATTCGCGCCATGAATGACCCAATCCACAAAACCGGAGGAATCTCAATTCTGAAAGGATCGATGGCTCCCGAGGGTGCTGTTGTGAAGACCGCGGGCTTTGATCTTGAGACATTTGAGGGCCCAGCAAGGGTATTTGACCGCGAGGCTGCTGCAATGGAAGCTCTCACTGAGGGCAAGATCCAGAAGGGCGATGTTGTTGTTATTCGCTACGAAGGACCCAAGGGAGGCCCCGGAATGCGGGAGATGCTAGCCCTTACCGGAGCAATCAAGGGTGCGGGACTGGGCAAGGATGTTCTACTATTGACAGACGGACGATTCTCAGGCGGCACAACCGGCCTGTGTATCGGACATATTGCTCCAGAGGCGACCGAAGGTGGTCCGATTTCTCTGGTTCGTGATGGAGACCTTATTCGGGTCGACATCGCAGCTCGTTCGCTGGAACTACTCGTTGATGCGGGGGAGCTGGAAGCCCGAAAGAAAGTATGGGCTCCTCTTCCACCACGCTATACAAAAGGTGTGCTCGCTAAATTCACCAAGGTGGTGCGCTCGGCTTCCGAGGGTGCCTACTGCGGATAGATCAAGCGAATTCGCCAAACTAGCAGTTTTATCAATCCAGACGGGGATGTAGAAAAAATGCCAACCGAGGTATTAACAGGTGCTCAAGCAATAGTTCGCTCGCTTGAACTAATTGGAGTAGACACCATCTTTGGTCTGCCCGGTGGCGCAATTTTGCCAACCTACGACCCGCTCATGGACTCCAAGAAAATACGTCACATTCTCGTTCGCCACGAACAAGGTGCCGGTCACGCCGCCGAAGGCTACGCCTCGGCTTCCGGCAAGCTCGGTGTTTGCATTGCTACCTCGGGGCCTGGAGCTACCAACCTCGTGACCGCAATAGCTGACGCCCATATGGACTCGGTTCCTCTTCTTGCCATCACCGGTCAGGTTCCATCAACCCACATCGGAACTGACGCTTTCCAAGAAGCGGACATCGTTGGAATTACGATGCCGATTACAAAGCACAGCTTCCTTGTGACCCGCGCAGAGGATATCCCGGGCGTCATTGCCGCTGCCGTTCAGATTGCAACGACGGGAAGACCAGGACCGGTACTTGTGGATGTTGCCAAGGACGCTCAGAACCAGAAAGCTGAGTTCATCTGGCCGCCAAAGATTGATCTTCCCGGCTACAAGCCAACCACCAAGGCTCACGGCAAGCAGATTGCTGCAGCAGCTGATTTGATTCTTTCTTCCAAAAAGCCAGTGCTATACATCGGTGGCGGATCCATTCGCGCTGGAGCACACAAAGAGCTTCTAAAGATTGCATCCTTGACCGGAGCTCCTGCAGTTACAACCCTGATGGCAAGAGGCGCTCTTCCTGACACCCACCCGCAGAATCTGGGCATGCCCGGCATGCACGGAACCGTGCCTGCCGTGACAGCCCTGCAGAAATCAGACCTGCTCATTACCCTCGGCGCTCGCTTTGATGACCGAGTCACCGGAGACGCCAAGAGCTTTGCTAAGGGCGCCAAGGTAATCCACATCGACATCGACCCTGCCGAGATCGGCAAGATCCGTCACGCCGATGTCCCAATCGTTGGCGACCTGAAGGAAGTGCTACAGGAGCTAAACGCCGAGCTTGAGAAAAAGACCAAGGGCAAAAAGCCAGATCTAAAAGAGTGGTGGGAGTTCGTGGACGGACTTAAGAACCGCTACCCACTTGGCTACGACTGGCCAGATGATGGCATGCTGTCGCCACAGTACGTAATCGAGCGCATCGGTGAACTCTCAGGACCTGAGGCAGTATTTGCCGCCGGCGTTGGTCAGCACCAGATGTGGTCAGCACAGTTTATTAAGTATGAAAGACCAAACTCCTGGTTGAACTCAGGTGGAGCCGGAACAATGGGCTACTCGGTACCGGCAGCGATGGGTGCCAAGGTTGCACAGCCAGAGAGATTGGTTTGGGCAATCGATGGCGACGGCTGCTTCCAGATGACCAACCAGGAACTTGCCACCTGCACCATCAACAACATTCCAATCAAGGTTGCCGTTATCAACAACTCTTCTTTGGGAATGGTTCGTCAGTGGCAGTCGCTTTTTTACAACGGCCGCTACTCAAACACCGATCTACACACCGGCCAAGATTCCATAATGATTCCGGATTTCCTGAAGCTGGCTGATGCCTACGGTTGCCTCGGCATCCGCGTCACCAAAAAGGAAGAAGTGGACGCGGCCATCAAGCTCGCAATGGAAACTAACGACCGTCCGGTTGTTATCGACTTCGTAGTTGGTAAAGACGCTATGGTTTGGCCGATGGTTCCCGCAGGGCTTTCAAATGACGACGTTCAGTTCGCTCGCGATGCGGCTCCGGTATGGGACGGTGACGAGTAAATGACAAGACATGTACTTTCACTTCTTGTTGAAGACAAGCCGGGTCTATTGACCCGCGTAGCGGGTCTATTTGCCCGCCGCGCCTTCAACATCGAGTCATTGGCCGTTGGTGTTTCGGAAGTTCCGGGACTATCTCGAATCACCGTGGTTGTCACCGTTGAGGGGCTAGCTCTTGAGCAGATGACCAAGCAGCTCAATAAGCTAATCAACGTAATCAAGATAGTTGAGCTAGAGCCAGACTCTGCCGTGCAGCGCGATCACCTGCTAATCAAGGTAAAGACCGATGCTTCGACCAGGTCACAGGTGCTGGAAGCGGTGAACCTGTTCAGAGCTAGGGTTATCGACGTGGTTTCCGATGCTTTGATCATTGAAATCACCGGTGACGCTGCCAAGTGCCAGGCCTTTATCAAGGTCCTCGAGCCATTTGGCATCAAGGAGCTTGTTCAGTCAGGTGTTTTGGCTATGGGCCGCGGCTCCAAGTCGATTAGCGAGAAGATTTCCAAGTAACAATCACAAGTAACAATCAACAAAAAAGATTTGCAAGAGGTTAGAAAGTAAATAAACAAGTGTGACCCTCGGGTGTCGTTGGTCAGTACCGAATAAGAGAAAGACAAAAAACCAAATGGCTGAAATTTTCTATGACAAAGACGCCGATCTATCGATCATCCAGGGCAAGAAGGTAGCCGTTATCGGCTTCGGTTCTCAAGGTCACGCCCACTCCCTAAACCTGAAAGACTCCGGCGTTGACGTCGTAGTTGGTCTTCAGGAAGGATCCAAGTCCAAGGCCAAGGCCGAGGAGCAGGGACTGAAAGTTCTTACCCCCGCAGAAGCAGCAGCTTGGGCAGATGTCATCGTGGTGCTTGCTCCGGACCCACGCCAGAGAGACCTATACACCGAGTCAATTGAGCCAAACCTCAAAGAAGGAAAGGCCCTTGTCTTTGGACACGGATTCTCGATCCGCTTTGGCTACATCGTGCCACCAGCCGGTGTTGACGTGATGCTTGTTGCCCCTAAGGGCCCAGGACACATCGTTCGCAGAGAATACGTTGATGGCCGAGGAGTTCCAAACTTGGTTGCAGTTGAGCAGGATGCAACAGGTCACGCATTCGAGCTAGGACTTTCTTACTCAAAGGCAATTGGTGGAACCCGCGCCGGAACCATCAAGACCACCTTCGCTGAAGAAACAGAGACAGACTTGTTCGGAGAGCAGGCTGTTTTGTGTGGTGGAGCTAGCCAGCTAGTCCAGTACGGCTTCGAGACTTTGATTGAAGCTGGCTACCAGCCAGAGGTTGCATACTTCGAGGTTCTACACGAGCTGAAGCTAATCGTTGATCTGATGTACGAAGGTGGAATTGCCAAGCAGCGCTGGTCAGTATCTGACACCGCCGAGTACGGTGACTACATCTCAGGACCTAGGGTTATTGGCCCAGAGGTCAAAGAGCGCATGAAGGATGTTCTAACCGACATTCAGAATGGCGCCTTCGCCAAGAGATTCGTTGCTGACCAGGATGCCGGAGGACCTGAGTTCCTAGCGCTACGCGCTAAGGGCGAGGCTCACCCAATCGAAGAAGTCGGAAGATCACTTCGCAAGCTGTTCTCCTGGATCAAGAACTCAGATGATTACAAGGAAGGTCAGGCTGCTAGATAATAGTGCCGTTATAGAAGTGTGATTTAGATGAAAACCCTCGCTCCGGCGGGGGTTTTCTTCATTTCCCAAATAAGCAGTGTTTGACCAGCACCTTTTTTATAAAGGCATCCAAACCAGCTACGATTTGGAGCATGTTGCTGAAAACTCTTATGTCTCGAAACGGGATGGAAAATTTTCAACAGCTACACGCGTGGTCGGTAAAAAACCCAGCGCTTTTTTGGTCGCAGGCTTTCGATGACTGCGAAATTGTTGGAACCAAGGGCGCATCAGTTAGATCGGGTGACAATTTCGCGAACGTCAAGTGGTTTGATGAGGCAAAACTAAACGTCGTTGACACCCTGCTCCAAGGAGACGATAGCCAAGAGGTCTTGGTCGGCATAGCCGAAGATCAACCCAGAAGGTCCTTTACCCGCGGCGAACTAAAAACAGAAGTTGCGGCCTGCGCCAAAGCCCTGCGTGCAGCCGGCATCCAAAGTGGAGATCGGGTTGCAGCCTGGATGCCCAATGTTCCAGAGACCGTTGTGCTGGCGCTCGGAGCTCTTAGCATCGGCGCAATTGTTAGCACCGCATCAACCGATTTTGGTCCCGCCGCACTGGTGGATCGCTTCGGTCAAATCGAACCTAAGTTTTTACTCACCACCGCAAGCTACCGCTACGGCGGAAAAGCATTCGAGCTTGCCGACAAGATCGCGCAGGTGCTGCCCGAGCTTCCAACTCTGTCCAAGGTTGTGGTGGTTGGAGGATTGGATTCCTTCGAAAGCTGGGAAGAGTTTTTGGCACCGCATAGATCGGCCAAGCTGGAAACTGAAAAGCTCGATTTTTCTCATCCCGGGTTCATTCTCTTTTCTAGCGGAACAACCGGAAGACCAAAGTGCATTGTGCACTCGGCCGCCGGAGTGCTACTGAAGGTACTTGCCGAGCAGGGCTATCAGCTGGATATCAAGCCTTTGGATCGAGTACTTTACTCAACCACCTGCGGTTGGATGATGTGGAACTGGCTCGTTGTGGCTCTTGGTCGAAAGGCGACCATCGTGCTAGTTGATGGAAGCCCCGGCTACCAGGGCATCGAAAGGCTCTGGTCGATTGCCGAGAAAGAAAGACTTACTTTCTTAGGCGTATCAGCTGCCCTGATAGATAGCTGGCGAAAAGAAGGGACTAACCCCGCTTCCAAGTTTGATCTTTCACATTTACGAACAATGGCATCCACCGGATCACCGCTTGCTCCGAGCGGTTTTGACTGGGTAAGCGAAAAAGTTTCTGAGAGCGTTCACCTCGCCTCAATTGCGGGGGGCACTGATGTCTGTGGCTGCCTAGTCCTTGGGGTGCCAACCGAAAATGTGGTGCGGGGAGAAATTCAGGGTCCAGCCCTTGGGATGGACATTGCCATTCTTGATTCAGAGGGTAGGCAAGTTCCAACCGGTGAAACCGGTGAGCTGGCTTGCCGAAATGACTTTCCAACGGTTCCGCTTGAGTTTTGGGGGGACTTGGACGGATCGAAGATGCGCTCTGCTTACTTCGAAAGAATTCCCGGAGTTTGGGCCCACGGCGACTACGCCAGGCAAAGCGCTTCGGGAGGCTTTGAGATCTTGGGAAGGGTTGATGCAACCCTAAATTCCAAGGGGGTTCGCATCGGCACCGCCGAGATTTATCGAGTGGTGCTAAATCTTGCCCCAATTACCGGGGCCCTCGCGGTAGCGCAACCCTTCGAGGGAGACACCAGAATTGTGCTGTTTGTGGTTGCAAATCAAGAACTTGATGAAAACCTCATCCAAGAAATTTCCTCTAGCCTTCGAATCAACGCAAGCCCGCGCCACGTACCGGGACTGATTGTTTCGGTTCCTGATTTACCCAGGACCCGAAACGGCAAGCTCAACGAGCTAGCTCTTGCCGATATAGTCTCCGGAAGACCCGAGCGCGATAGCTCAACCCTTGCTAACCCGGAGTGCCTGGATTGGTTCAGGAACTGGGCAAAAACCTTTGCCCAAGATGCCTAAAGAGCCCTCGCGGTACCCCTAACCACCAGCTTTGATAAAACCCTGGTGTGAACAGATTTTGATTTGGGGTTATTGATTCGCTGAACCAAACTCTTGGCCGCCAGGCGGCCAAGATCATCCAGCGGTTGGGCAATTGTTGTGAGGTTCACACTTCGAAGAGCCCCGAGGCTAATCCCGTCATAGCCAACTACCGATATGTCCTCCGGTACTTTCAAACCCGCTTCTTCGATTGCGGCAATGGCTCCCATTGCCGCAATGTCGTTTGCAACAAACAGTGCCGTTGGCTTTTGCTCGAGAGCCTTGGTTGCGGCTCGGTATCCGGTGGTGTCGGTTAGTCCTCCCGGGACCACCGAACTAAAGCTTGCTTTGCCGTGGCGCTCCATGGCAATTTTGTATCCCTCGACCCTAGAGTGTGAGACCGGGTTATCGCCGCCGCTCAGGCAGATAATTCTGGAGTGACCCAAATCCACCAGGTGATCAACGGCCAGTTGGGCACCTGAAATATCGTCATTGCATACGGTGTCTAGACCTGTTGCGGTTATGTCTTCCCTGGTCACGGTGACGGTCGGGACCTCCTTTGCGATTACCGCCAACTCCTTAGCGGCTAGGCGGTGGGAAATAAGTATCAGCCCCTCAACCTGGAACTGCAGCAGGGTGTCGATCTCGGTTTTTTCAAGAACGGGATCGTCTCCTCCGGTGACCAGCATGGTCGAGTACCCGTAGTCTCGAAGCTCGGACTGGACCCCGTCCAGAATCTCGGCAAATACCGGGTTATGAAGGTCAAGGATCAAAACCCCCATGGTCTGACTGCGTTTTACCGCAAGGCTTCTCGCAGCCGCATTTCTTCGGTAACCCAGTTGCTCTGCGGCCTCAAGAATCTTTTCCCGGCTTTGCTCGCTTACCTTTTCAGATCCAGAAAGCGCCAGTGAAACCAGTGATTTTGAGACCCCGGCCAGCGATGCCACATCGTGGATGGTTGGTTTGGTTGCCGACATCTTGATTAGGAAACCTCGGCCACCAAAACGGCGCTGCCGCTGGCAGCCGACTTCTCACAGGCCTCCGCGATTCTCAGTGACTCCAGGGCGGAATTCGGTGGGCAGGGATTTTCTATTTCTCCTAAGGCAAATAAAACAAAAGCCGAAGTCTCGTTCAGGAAGGCATCACGAAATCGGTCAACAAATCCCAGATACGGATTGGTATTTAGCCCAAGAGTTTTTTCCAGATCTCTCAGCGGTGTTCTGGAATTTAGTCCAGCGGAAATTGAATTTTTCGAACCGAAGGCCTCGAGCCTGACGTCTTGCCCGAGAGCGTTGTGCCTGGTACCGGAGACAACAACCGGAACACCGCTTGTCGTCATCGCCAATACAGCTGAGGTGTCGGCATCTCCAAAGTCGGCGTAGTCCATGTGTTCCAAAACCGACTTTGTTGCAGACACCTTCTCAACTTCGCTACCGGTAAGCCACCTGATTAGGTCAAAGTCGTGAACGTGCATGTCTCGGAAGATTCCACCGGATCCTTCAATGAACTCTCTCGGGCTCGGAGTGAAATCGTGCGCGGTCATGGTGATTGAGTAAAGGGTTCCGATTTCACCCGAGGCAATCTGTTTTTGAACCTTCTGTATGGCGTCATCAAAGCGACGCTGAAAACCAATTTGCATTGGCGAGCCGTATTTGGCCGCCAAGTCGATTGCGGACTTGGTTCCAGAAAGGGTCGCCGCAATTGGCTTTTCACAAAGCACCGGTTTACCGGTTGGAAGAATTGAAGCCAGCACCTCTTCGTGGGCAGCTGTTCCAACCGCAACCACGTAAGCATCGACTTGAACTTGACCAAGCTGATCCCAGGGGACAAACTCGACCTTGAACTTATCGGCCAGGGCTTTGCCTCGCTCCTCGTTCCGGTTTGTGACAAAGACCTTGGAAACCTTTGGATTGGTTGATAGATCCTCGACTCGGATGGCGCCCATGCGCCCAGCCCCGATAACTAGAACCCTCATGGCCGACCCCCTTCGCTTCAGGTAAGTGGTGTTGCGGAAAGTGACTCCAGTCTGGCATACTTTTGGAACGTTCCAACGAAAGGTCTCCAAAGTTGTCAGATTTTCTTTCTCGCGTAGCCTCCGCGCCAATTTCATGGGGCATCTGCGAGGTTCCCGGTTGGGGCGAGATGCTTCCAACCAAGCGAGTGCTCAACGAGATGAGAGGCCTCGGTTTTACAGCAACCGAACTGGGTGCCCCCGGATTTTTGCCAACTGATCCAACGGAGGTTAAGGACGAACTTGCAACATTTGGAATGAAACTGCTCGGTGGGTTTACTCCGGTTGTGGTGCACGATAAGTCGCAGCGTCAGGCAACTATCGACAGTGCAACAACTACCGCAAAACTTTTTCAAATAGCAGGTGCGAAAAAATTTGTTTCGGCCGCGGTCGTCGACTGGGACTGGTCGGTGCCAACTACTCTTTCGGCCGACGAGCAAAAGCACATGGCCGAAATGTTTCGAATCATTGACGAGATCTGTGAAGAGCACGGTCTCGAGCAGGTGCTTCACCCGCACGTGCAAACAATTGTTGAAACCAAATCGGACATGGAGAAAGTCCTAGACTCCTGCGACGTCAAGTGGTGCCTGGACACCGGACACATGGCAATCGGCGGACAGGACCCGGTCCAGTTTGCCAAGGACGCCATGGATCGAGTCGGCCACGTTCACCTAAAAGATGTTCAGCTCGATATGGTTCCTAAAGTTCTAAGTAGAGAAATCACCCTGATGGCTGCAACCCAGGCGGGTCTTTTCACGCCGCTCGGTCAAGGCGACGTTGACATCATGGGCGTAATTCAAACACTGGAAAAAGCTGGCTACCGGGGTTGGTACGTAATCGAGCAAGACACCGCTCTAACCGCAGGTCTTCCAGCAGAAGGTGAAGGACCAATCCATCAGGTGACCACCTCGATGCAGTATCTGACCAACACCGTGGCCCCAACCCTGATTTCGAAGTAGAGAAAAAAATCGTGGATGTTCTAAGCGTTGGCCGGGTCAGTGTTGACCTATATGCCAAAGAGGCCAACGCTGGCTTTGACTCTGCGCAAAGCTTTACCAAGTCGGTGGGCGGTAGCCCAACCAATGTCGCAGTTGCCTGCGCCCGCTTGGGTTTGGCTACAGCCCTAGCCACCAAGGTCGGCGACGACGAGTTCGGCAAATACGTGATAAACCGGCTCACCGAGTTTGGCGTAGACACCAGGTTTCTTGGAATCCAACCCGATGCCCAAACACCCCTTGCTTTTGCAGCCCTGACCCCTCCAGAAACCCCAACCATTGTGTTTTACCGCGGTGAAGCAGCTCCGGATACTTCTTTGACTACAGCTAGTGTCAGCGAGCAAGAAATCAAGCAGGTGAAGATTCTTTGGATAAGCCAAACCTCGCTCTCGCAAGGAACTACTTCTCAAACTTGCCTGGAATGGATGGGAATGCGCGATAAAGGCTCTCACACCATATTGGATCTGGACTATCGCCCAAAGCTTTGGGCCTCTAAGGAAGAAGCCAGAGAGATGGCCTCAAAAGCAATTGCCCTTGCCTCGATTGTGGTTGGGAATCTCGAAGAGTGCGAAGTTGCCCTTGGAACAAAAGACCCCAATGAAGCTGCCGATATGCTTTTAGCCCAGGGTGTAGCTCTTGCAATCATCAAACTCGGGCCCGAGGGAGTGCTTATCAAATCAGCTTCGCAGAAAGTGATTATTCCTTCTCACCCAATCGAGGTGGTCTGCGGTCTAGGAGCCGGCGACGCCTTCGGCGGAGCGCTTTGCTACGGTTTGCTAGCTGGCTGGGATTTGGAAAAAATTGGAACCTTTGCCAATGTGGCCGGAGCACTCGTTGCAACAAGGCTAACCTGCGCTGATGCCATGCCAACAGTTTCGGAAATCGAATCTATGCTTCAGGGGGCAGCGTGAAGCTAGATCGAGAAACATACCAAGAGCTTTTAGATGCCAGGGTCTTTGAACCTCGCAGCTTGGTTAGTGCCCTAACCGGAAGGCGTCGCCGCAAGGTACTGAGCGAAGATGGCAATCTGCTTATTCTGGCAGCCGATCACACCGCTCGCGGAAAGATTTCATTGGGCAATGACCCGGTTGCGATGGCCAATCGATATACCCTTCTCGAAAGATTGGTTGGAGCTCTTGCCAACCCCGCCGTTGACGGCGTGTTGGCAAGTGCTGACATTCTCGAGGAACTGGCTTTTCTCGGAGCTCTCAACGACAAGCTGGCAATTGGAACTATGAACCGAGGCGGAATCATTGGCGCCAGCTGGGAGCTGGATGATCGGCTAACTTCATATAACCCGGAGCACATCGAGTCCATGGGACTCGATGGGGGAAAGACCCTGATTCGAATCGACTACTCGGATCCATTGGTTGCCAGAACCATAGAGACAGTCGCTGCTCTTTCTAGCCAACTGGCGGAGCGAAAACTACTTTCCATGATTGAGCCACTTCCATATATGAAGGACAAAAACGGCAAAGCTGTACTTGATCCATCCGATGATGCCCTGACCACGGTGGTCGCGATAGCCTCGGGCCTTGGCTCATCCTCGGCCTACTCTTGGCTGAAGATCCCAGCCAGCAAGCAAATGGCCGAAGTTGCCGGAGCAACCAGCCTGCCGATTTTAATGCTGGGCGGGGAGCCAACTGCAGATGACAGCGAGCTATTTGACCGCTGGGCAGCTGGCCTGAAGGTAGCAAATGTTCGAGGGCTTGTGGCAGGAAGATCACTTCTGTACCCGGCAGATTCAAACTCGCTGGGCGCGGTATCGCGCGCAGCGGAGCTGGTTCGGAAAGCATCCGCAAATCGCGGCGGCTAAAAAAAAGAGAAAAAGGAA
>NZ_JBASXC010000024.1:0-50483 GCF_049276775.1 Rhodoluna sp. | reverse complement strand
TAAGCAGCTGAAGCAGCTCCTTCGCTCCCGGCCGCCACAAAATTTCTTGCTTTAGTTGAGCGGTGACCTCATCTGTTAGCTGCTCAATAATCTGTTCAGGCTCAAGGTCTGAGCCGACTTTATCTTTGATTATTTTTGAAGAGTCATAAAGAGACATTCCGACCAGGTCAAGTCCGTCCTGCTCGGTCCAGTTGCCGTTATTGGCCCTCGCGAAAGCGCCCTCACTTTTCATCCAGTAGGGCTCCGAGTCGATTAGGGTCCCATCCATATCCCACAAAACGGCGGCAGGAAACTGCTTAAAAATCATGATGGTTGAAGTCTAGCTTCGCGTTTAAGCTCTACAGTTAAGTAGAACGATTTCAACACGAGCTAGGGGCTAGATCTTTTCAAAGTGAGCGGTGAAGACAGCATTTTTAGTGGCCGAGTGCTGATTTGTGCGTTCGAGGGCTGGAACGACGCAGCCGAATCGGCAAGCCAAGCGGCAAAGCTCATAAGTGAATCCCTAAAATGCCAAATTGTTGCGGAGGTTGACTCCGAGGATTACTACGACTTCCAATTCACGAGGCCCTCCGTGTCCTTTAATGACTCAGGAAATCGGGAGCTGGAGTGGCCGGGAACCACATTTATGATTTCAACCGATAAAGATCCCAACCTTGCAAGGTTCAGCGTTCTGGTTGGAACTGAGCCCGCCAGAAGATGGAAATCCTTTACTGCTGAGATTCTAGAGATGATCGAAGATCGGGAAATTGAGGCGGTTATTTTTCTTGGCGGCATGCTAGCTGATACCCCGCACACCAGACCCATCACAGTCAACGCGACCAGCCAGAACGAGAGAGTCCGCGCTGAGATGAACATCGAACGCTCAAGCTACGAGGGCCCGGTTGGGATATTGTCAACAGTTGGCATCGCTCTAGAGGACATTGGCGTTCCGACCATGGCGCTTTGGGCGGCAGTTCCCCACTATGTTCACAACTCCCCCTCGCCAAAGGCAACCCTTGCCCTGATGGCTGAGCTTGAGAAAATGCTCGGGGTTAGCTTCAGTCAAGGTGATCTGGCTGATCAGGCATTTGAGTGGGAGCGCGG
The DNA here is from genome assembly GCF_049276775.1 of Rhodoluna sp. Classification (GTDB taxonomy): domain Bacteria; phylum Actinomycetota; class Actinomycetes; order Actinomycetales; family Microbacteriaceae; genus Rhodoluna. The sequence goes on along the minus strand of NZ_JBASXC010000024.1, from coordinate 49,400 downwards.
AATAGACGAGATTGCAGAAAATGATGAGGAAATGGCTGGCTACATCCAGCAGCTAGAAAAAAACCATGACGAGTTTGAATCTGAGGCTGCCTCGGGTGAAGCCATCGCTAAAGAACTTGAAAAGTTTTTACAGTCCGAAGAAAAACCGCCTGAAGCCTAGGCCAAAAGTGCACCGGTTGAAAGCATAAACAGCAACCAGCCACCGACTAAGAGCCGCCAAATAACAAAAGGCATAAACGAACCCTTTTGTAGGTACTTGAGCAAAAAGTGAATGACGCTTAGTCCGACGACTCCCGAGATAACGGTTGCCACCAATGTGGCAACTAAAAGCTGCTGGCTTAGGTCTTGGTAGCTAGCGAAAAACTGAAACAGACCAGAGCCCAGTACCGCGGGAATAGCCAGCAGGAAACTATACCTAGCAGCGGCCTCTCGGCTGTATCCAAGAAATAGGCCAACGGTTATTGTTCCACCGGATCTTGAAACCCCTGGAATTAGCGCGAGTGCCTGACCTAGCCCAAAAATGATTCCATGTCGGTAGTTCAAGTCAGCAATCTGCTTGGTCTTTTTTCCAACCAGGTCGGAAACTCCAAGGAGTATTCCAAATCCGATTAGCATCCAGGCAATGACCCAGAGGTTTCTTACGTCGTTTTCGATAAAGTCCCTAAACAAAAGACCCAAGATAACAACGGGCAAGGTTCCAATGATTATGAGCCAGCCAAGTTTGGTGTCTTTAGTCATGACTTGTGTTGGCCGAGCAACCCATCTAAACCAGCTTGAACCGATTCGAAAAATGTCTTTTGCGAAGTAGCCAACTACCGCCAACTCGGTTCCCAATTGAATGGTCGCAATAAACGCGGTCAGCTCAGGTCTAGAAAGCTCGGAAAGGTTCATCAGTTGCTGGGCGATCTGCACGTGAGCCGAGGAAGAAATCGGCAGGAACTCGGTAAGACCCTGAACTAGACCGAGAATTAGAGCTTCAAAAAAACTCACTGATCTTCTTCGGCCAATGTGAAGGGCAAAAACTCACCGTGCTCGGCACTAAGCGCCTCTTCATAGTTTAGAAAGGCATCCTCAAGCTGGTAGTACGCCTGCTCGGTAGTTGAGTCCTCATCGCCACGCTTTCTACTGACTGCGTCAAAGTGCCTTTCGAAGGCTGCAATTAGTTGGGACAGTGCGGTTCTTGGATCAGTAGCCATAAGGCAAAACTACCCGCATTAGCCTTTGGTTCCAAGCTCTTCAAGAATTTTTGGGCATAATGCCCGTGCTAGCATAAGGGCCGTAATACAAGTCACGTCCGGGTGGCGGAATGGTAGACGCGCTAGCTTGAGGTGTTAGTCCTCGCAAGGGGGTAGGGGTTCAAGTCCCCTCTCGGACACAAACTTTTGAGGTTTAGATACCCAAAACAGCCTTGGCAATCAAGAAATAGATAATCAGTCCTGCGGCATCCACGAAAGTTGTAATAAACGGATTTGAGAACACCGCCGGGTCTGCTCGAAGAGCTAGCCCCACAAGCGGCATGACTCCCCCAACCGTTGCCGCAACGGTGCAAATTGCGAACAACGTCAGGCCAATTACCAAGCCAATATTGAAGCCAAAAATTAAAGTTGTCAGGCTAAAACCAATCAGCCCAAGTAGTAGACCAAGTAGCAGACCTACTCTGAGTTCACGATAAAGCACCGACCAGATGTCCCTGGCGCGCACGTCCTGTAGTGCCAATGCCCTTGTCACAGTAGTTGCGGCCTGGTTCCCGGTATTTCCGCCAAGACCAATCAGGAGCGGAATAAACAAAGTGAGCACTACGAGCTCTTCGATTGCCGCTTCAAATGCTCCCAAGACGGAGACTGTGAAAGTTGCACCCAGGGCTAGAACCAGCAGCCAGATTACCCTTGATCGAACGATCGAGAAAACCGGTGTTGAAAGGTAAGGCCTTCGAAGTGGTTCGGCACCTCCGGCGCGGGCCGCATCCTCGGATTCTTCCTCCTCGAGAATGCGAAGAGCGTCGTCCACGGTCAAGATGCCCACCAGTCGCTGCTCGTTGTCGACAACCGGTAGCGCAAGAACTTTCAAATCTGAACAAGTTCTTGCAGCAAGCTCTTCGTCGTCTCCGGCGTTGACCATGTGGGGTTCCTGCATTATCTTGGAGACCTTAGTCCTCGGCGGCGCCTTTAGCAGGTCCCTGAGGCTCACAACGCCAATCAGTTGTTTCGCTAGATCAATAACCGGCAACGTATAAATCGTCTCAGCATTTTGCAGCTTGCCTTTAACTTTTGCTATCGCCTGTGAAACGGAATCCGAGCCCTTAACAGAAATGTATTCCGGAGACATCCTTCTTCCGATGGAACCCTGTGGGTAGCCCAGAACTTCTCCGGTCAGATTCCTCTCTCTTGCAGAAAGTCCCGTTAGAAGTAGTTGAGCAACGCTAGCGGGAAGCTCATCTAGTAGTCCCACTCGATCATCCGGATCGAGCTTGGAGAAAATGGCTGAAACTTCTTCGGAGCTCAGCTCTTCAATAAGTTCACTCTGGAGAGTGGTGGCCAGAGATTCAAATACTTCGAGGGCCAATGCCTTTGGCAAAACGCGAAATACAATAGCGCGGTCGGTGTCGTTTAGTCGTTCGATAACTGATACCAACTGTGAAGCCTTGAGTCTTTTTACAACTTTGGCCAAGTCGTTGAGATTACCTGCTTCGAGAGCTTCTTCGATAAGGTAAATGAGTTCGCTTAGCTCCAACTTCTCTTCACTGGCCATGGCGTCATTCCTTGGTTTTGTAAGCGGGCCTTCTCCCCCAATAGGGTAGACCAAATATTTCAACTACCGCTTTAGGCCAGCCAGCATTTGGCCCACCTTGTGGCTACTTCCTGCCAAAACAATGTGCTCAAGGTTTCGCTTTGCCCCCGGACGCCCAACTAGCTCACCAGATTTGTTGTATCCACCAATCTGGGATCCGACGTATCTTTTGAAGTCAAAATCCAATATCTGCACTTCCTCGAATCCTGAACACATGTCGGAAAGGTCTCTTCGAGAAAGCCAAGATTCGTTGTTGTAGCTAAGTACAAGTGTTTCTGTCTTCAGCCCCGAGACTAGTTTTCTGAGTGCTTCTGGCATGGTGAGTTTTGAATTAAAGGGACTCTTGTTCTTAGGGTCTTTAGTATCGACTCGCTTATTGGCAACACCGTAATACTGGGGTTTATCTGCGCGCACTAACGTCTCCCAGATGTGATAGTTGCCAAAGTAGCGGTGTTGGTTGTAGGGAGGATCCAAGTAAACAAGATCTACCTCCGGTAAATCGGGCACAACTTGATTGGCATCTGCCCTAATCGATAGCCCCGTGCCGTCAAGCAGCTCCGGCACCTTTAGATCTAAATCAAAGAAGCTTCTTCTCGACCACGTTTTTAGATAAGCCATTTGAACGCCCGTAGTGGAGTCAACCTTGTCTGCGGCAATCAGCAAACTTGCCAAAAGTGGAAAGTAGAGCCAGCTAGTTTTGTAGTCTGACTCGATCGCGTCTCGGATGGCATCGACTCGCATACCGTTTTTTACCTGAAAAAAACTGGCTTCTTCGCAAAATGTCTTGGTAAAGTACCCGGCCTCACCTGCAAGTTGGTTGAGGCGATCAATTTCCGAGGAAAGCTCAGTTAGATTGACTTGTCTGGCGTCCAGCTCGATAAAAGCCTTTGCCAGAACCTCTGAGTAGCTTGCGGAATCTACCGCCGTGACGTGCATTCCCAGTTGCTTCATGGAGGCGGCAACCCGCGTGGTCCCGGTAAATAGGTCAACAGCGGATTGGGCTTCGGAGGCCACGAAGAGCTTTTCCAGCACTGGCATTAGTGCTCGCTTCGAACCTAGGTATTTGATCACCCCAAGCTCCCCTAACTTAGACTTATGTCTCTAATGACGTTCACAGACCCCAAACCACTGACTTTATCCGAGACCGCCAAGTATGGACTCGGCTACGCCAGGGAACAACTCGCAGGCAAGTCAATTTTGGTACTAACCGGTGCCGGAGTGTCAACTGAATCAGGGATTCCCGATTACCGGGGCGAGGGTAAAAAAGAGCGTCACCCAATGACTTTCGACGTCTTTATGGGAAGCGTGGAGGCGCGCAAGCGGTACTGGGCAAGAAGCTATGTTGGTTGGTCCGTAATTGCAAACGCAAAACCAAATCCCGGACACTTCGCTCTTGCTCAAGCAGAGAGTCTTGGCCGAGTCGGTCACATAGTGACGCAAAACGTTGACGCCTTACACCAGCAGGCTGGATCAAAGAAGGTCACCGACCTGCACGGGCGGTTAGATCAAGTGGTTTGCATGTCCTGCGGAGCCTACCTTCCGAGGTTAGAGATGGATGGTTACATTGAGAATCTGAATCCTGGAATAACCAAGGGTGCGGCCATAGAGTTCACTCCGGATGGCGACGCTGAGGTTGAGGCGGCTGCGGATTTTCAAATTCCGGACTGTCCAAACTGCCATGGAGTTCTCAAGCCAGACGTAGTCTTTTTTGGCGAGAGCGTGCCAAGTCTGCGTGTGTCTAAAACCATGGCGGAGCTCGAGAAATTAGATGCCCTTCTGGTTGCGGGCAGCTCTCTAACGGTGAACAGTGGAATGCGTTTTGCTCGCGCCGCGGCCAAGCAGGGCAAGCCAATTGTAATTGTGAACATCGGTCCAACTAGAGCCGATGAGATTGCGATTGCAAAAATCGAAGCCCCAACCTCGATTGCACTTGAGGAGCTACTCATTGCCTGAAACAAATTTTGGGTTATTCCGTCATGGTCAAACTGACTGGAACATAAGCTTCTTATTGCAGGGCGTCACCGACATTCCCATGAACGAGACCGGAATCGAGCAAGTCAAGCTTGCGGCCAAGGCCTTGAGAAAAGATGATTGGGATCTGATCCTGACTTCCCCACTCGGCCGTGCTCGGCAAACTGCCGAGATAATTTCGGACCAGGTCGGTTTTGACACGGTTGTTGAGCAAGAGCTTCTAATCGAGCGCTCCTTTGGTGAGGCAGAGGGCCTCTCCCACGAGCAGTGGCGTGAAAAATATTCAAACCTTGATGTAATTCCCGGAGGAGAAAGTCGAACTGCGTTGGCGCAGCGTTCCCAGCTACTTTTGGACACCATTTCAAACCAATTTGCAGGAAGACGTGTTCTGGCGGTATCTCACGGTGCACTCATCAGAACGGTAATTGCGATAGCAAGTGAAAACGAGCTTCCACGAGACGGAGAAAGACTGGGCAATGCCTCCTTGAACATAATTGGACACGAGGATAACAAGTGGCGAGTGCTGCACTATCGCCTCGAACCGCTCACTCCCTAGCTCTGTTTTAGCGCGGCTAATAAAACGTCGGCCGAGTCATCCCAACTAAAAAAGGCGGCACGTTCTAAAGACCTTCGACTGGCAGCCTCCCAGACTTGTTCCTCGGAGAGTCTTTTTATGCTCGAGGCAAAGTCATTAGGGGCCGTCGGGTCAAAGAAATAGCCGGCGTCTCCGGCAACCTCACGAAAAATGGAGATGTCGGAAACTACCAACGGAATACCTTCTGACATGGCTTCCACCAGCGGGATCCCAAATCCCTCGTCCTTAGATGCCGACACCAGAGCAAATGCCCCTTCAAGCAGTTTGCGATACTCGGCATCATCTACTCCGTTTCGAAAGATGATTCGTTCCTTGCTGTCTCCAGCCAGCGTAAGTAGTTCTGCTTGTCTGGGTGGTTGAATTTTGCTCAGCAGTACCAGTTCATGATCGGGCAGGTCCTTCATGGCCTGGATTAGGCACTCAACATTTTTGTACTCCATGAAGCTCCCCATGTAGAGAAGTTGATTTCGACCCAGAGCGGTTTTAGCTGCAGTAGTGACACTATGCAGAGATGACATGGCGGGCGCGTTGTAGATGACGTGAACCGGCTTCACCGTCAAGTTATGTTGCAGGATGAGCTGCTTGCTGGTTTCCGAAACCGTCACGACAGCATCCGCTCTATTTAGCAAAAACCTCGCGGCCCAAAAACCGAGATGGTAGACCCTCCAGGCGATGCGAACCAGGAGCGGCAAGGCAGGCGGAGCCTTTGGGTGAGAATAGTAAATCAGGTCGTGGAGAGTAAGTATGAGCTTGTATCTTCTACCAAAAGAGCCCATGGTCTGCATCGGCGAAAAGACGTGGGTTGCTCCAAGGGCATTGAGCTTGGCAGGCAGCCTAAGTTCCGATAAAGCATCAAGGGGGTCGTTGCCCACTGTGTATTTGGCCCCTTCAGGCAGAAAGTGAAGCTGTCGTAAATCGCTGATTAGGGCGATAGCCTCGACCCTCTTGCAAACTGCGGCAAACAGGGCGCTGGAGAATCTAGAGATTCCATCATGGTGATCAAAACGGATAAATCTGCAATCAAATACCAGTTTCATTTTCGGCTCTCGACAAACTCTCCAATGAATCGGGCGGCCTGATCGGGAGCCTCGTAATGAACGAGATGGCCTACGCCGTCAATTTCACGGATCACCGAGTTCGGGTACGTTAAGGCCACCTCACGTTGCGAGTTGATGTCGGTAATGTCATCCAATTCAGCCGCAACAATGAGAACCGGTTTGTTTATGTGTGGCGCCAGTATCGAAAGGTCTGTCGAGATGGATGCCTCATAGCCTTCAGTTGCGACTCGAACCGCAGCAAAGTCGCTGAAGTTATTCAGGTGCTGGGTGTGAATCCACCGCCTGAGTGTTTTGTCTTCAGTTTTTGCCATCACCACACTCATGATCATCACGGCGAGATTACTTCGAAGAAGCCACTGTCCGATTGCATCCGGCGCTGCCGCAGCAAGGGCATAGTAAACCCTGGTCAGTTTTGATAGCGCCGAGCGAGGTCCGGTTAGCGCAGGTTTTGATACCGGGTTCACGAGAGAAACAGACTTGACCGCGTTGTTCGCCGCATACTGACCTACGATTAGGGTTCCAAAGCTGTGCCCGACTAGGTGGAGGTTGTCAGCTAAACCAATCCGCTCAACGAACTTGCCCAGCCAATGCGAGTAGTTATCAACCGAGTGAATTGTGGCCAGTGGTTCTGATTCCCCAAAACCCGGCAGATCGGGAATCAAAACTCGATAGTCAGAAAGACCTGCCGCAATTGCTTCGAGGCCGCGGTGGTTGCCTCGGTAACCGTGAATCATTAGAAGAGTCAAAGCTCCGTCATTTGCGGCAGGGTATTCAAAGTAAACAACTTTCTTCCCGGTAATCTCGATTGTGCGTCGCATGCCTTTCACGCTTGCGCTCTTGGCCAGCTGGATGGTGTTCACAATCTAAAGTCTAGATTGGTTGAATTTGAACAACATCACTCCCCGCGCTACAGAAAACGTCGGTCGCCTGCCATAGTCTTTGAATGTGAACGAACAGCTGAGTTTTGAATTTACCCAAATGCCCGACTGGTCTAGACGGCTAGCGGTGTTTGATCTTGAAACCACCGGACTGGACCTCAAAGAAGCCAGAATAGTGACGGCTTGCGCGCTGGAGATCGACGAAAACGGTGATGTTGTTGGGGAAAACTTCGAATGGCTCGCAGACCCAGGCATTGAGATCCCGGAAGCCGCATCAAACGTTCACGGGGTCACAACGGAAATCGCTCGGGCAAGTGGCCGAGCCGCTAAGGAAGTTGTTGCTGAGCTGATTGCAACCCTAAATGGTTTTTTTGCAAAGGGCCTGCCTGTTGTTGCCTACAACGCTCCGTATGATTTCACAATTTTGCACTTCGAGGCCCTCCGTCATGGATTGGAGCCAATTCCAGAGCCCAAACCCATTATCGATCCACTGGTAATAGACAAATTCGTCGATACCTACCGCTCGGGGAAAAGAACTCTAGAGGTAGCTGCCAAAACCTACGGAGTTTCTCTGGACGATGCGCACAACGCCACAGCTGATGCCGTTGCGGCAGGGCGAGTGGCTCAAGCTATCGCAAAGCGATACGCGGATAAGCTTCCTGAGGATTTGGTTGTGCTGCACAATTCACAAATTGAATGGAGTGCTAGCCAAGATGCGTCTTACGAGAAATTTAGAAGAGGCAGTGCTCCGGAATTTACGGTCAAGCGAGGCTGGCCAATAAAGCTTTAGGAGCCGAAGTTTTTGTAACGAGCGTTGAAGCGCTCTACTCTTCCGGCAGCATCCATAATTCTCTGTTTGCCGGTGTAGAACGGGTGTGAAGCAGAAGAAATTTCAACGTCGAATACTGGGTATTCCTGTCCGTCTTCCCACTTGGCTGTCTTGCTGCTGGTCAAAGTCGAACGAGTAAGGAAGCTCTCCCCTGATGCTAGGTCGTGAAAAATTACAGCCTGGTAGTTCGGGTGGATTTCTGACTTCATGATCGAATGCTTTCTCGAAATTGACTTTTGGTGCCTGAAACGGCAACTTCCCCACTATACCAGAGCAAAAAGGTAAAAACTAGGCTCTAATTCTTGGCCTTTACCCTGAAGCGCTCCCCTTCGCGGGTCACTTCAAGCCCAAAACCAAAGGCACCCGTGATCTTCTCAGAAGTCAGTGTGGTCGCTATTTCCCCCGCAGCATAAACCTGACCCCTGGAGAGGATCAGGGCGTGGGTGAAACCTCTGGGGATCTCTTCGATGTGGTGGGTCACCATGACTATGGCTGGGGCGGTGGGGGCAGAGGCGTAGTTGCCTAGAACCGAAATGGTGTGCTCACGGGCCGCCATGTCCAAGCTTGCAACGGGTTCATCTAGAAGTAGCAGTTCCGGGTCGGGCATCACGGCTCTAGCAATCTGGGCACGCTTTTTTTCACCGTCACTCAGGGTCCCAAAGGGGCGGTCAGCCAGCTCATCAAGTTGCCATTCGGCCAGCACTCGCCTGGCTCTTCGCTCATCAACATCTTCGTACTTTTCATTCCAACGCCCCGTAATCCCGTAGCTTGCGGTCATCACCATGTCCAGCACCGTTTCCGAATTCGGAATATGGGAGCTAAGGGCGTTTGAGGCAAAGCCAATTCTGGTTCTTAGCTCAAATACGTTGACCTCACCAAGGGTCGAGCCTAGAAGTTTTGCAGTTCCGGTTGAGGGATGAATTTGGGCCGCTGCAACCCGAAGCAAAGTGGTCTTACCTGCTCCGTTTGGACCAACAATTACCCAGCGCTGATCGGAGCTAACCTGCCAGTCGACGTTATTTAGAATTGGCTTTTGGTCCCGTAAAACCGTGATGTTGTTAAAATCTAAAACTAGGCTCATGGTTTTTAAGCCTAGAGGCTTTAGGCCAATGCGCTCTTATAGACGGCTATGGTTTCGGCTGCGATTTTCTCCCAGGCGAAGTGCTGCTCAACTCGAGCTCTTCCAGCAGAAGCGAATCTGGCAAGCACCGGGCTAGCTAGCAGCTGATTCAGTCCTGCCGCGAAGTCCGAGACAAACTTGGCCTCATCAAGTGGCGTGCCAGAACCATCGAGAACCTGCTCAATTGGGATTAGTAATCCAGTTTCCTCGTGGGCTACTACCTCCGGGATTCCCCCGGTAGCTGTTGCCACTACCGGTGTCCCGCATGCCATGGCCTCCAGGTTAACGATCCCGAGTGGTTCATAAATAGAAGGACAGGCAAATACAGTGGCCGCCGAGAGCAGGGCAACTAATTCGGGGCGCGAGAGTTGCTGGTTTAGCCAGATTACTCCCCCGCGTTTTTGCTTGAGTTGATCCACCAAGGTGCTAACTTCCGCAAAAATCTCTGGGGTGTCGGGTGAACCTGCCGCCAAAACCAGTTGAACATCATCTGGAAGCGAGGCCGCAGCTTTCAAGAGATAAGTCAAGCCCTTTTGCCTTGTGATGCGCCCGACAAATAGGACGGACTTCTTGTCCGGATCAATTCCAAGAGAACGAACTAGGTCCGGGTTTGCAGTTGACTGAAAGGCAGATAAATCTATGCCGTTGTGGATGGTTGTTATCTTCTCCGGATCCAGCTGCGGGTAGCAACGCAGGATGTCCTGTTTCATTCCTTCGCTCACGGCGATAATCTTGCTGGCGCCTTCGTACGCACTGGATTCAATCCAGGAAGACACCCGATAGCCGCCGCCAAGTTGTTCTAGCTTCCACGGCCTCAGGGGTTCAAGTGAGTGAGCTGTTATCACGTGCGGTATTCCGTGTAGCTCGGAGCCCACATGCCCTGCAAAATTGGCGTACCAGGTGTGTGAGTGCACTAAATCGGCACCTTCGATATCTGGCACCATCGCCAGGTCTACAGCGAGAGTTTGAAGCGCGGGGTTTGCCACTTCGAAGGAGGATGGCAAGGGATACGAAAAAGTATCTTTTTCGTTACGGTCTTCACCGAAGGTTCTAACCATAACCTGGATGTTTGATCGGAGAACTTTGACCAGTTCTGCTACGTGTACGCCCGCTCCGCCGTAAATTTGCGGTGGGTATTCACGGCTTAGGACATCCACTCTCATACACCGATGTTATCGCCACAGCACAAAGATTCATAAAACTGCCCTAACATCTTGAGTATGAACGCTTTGCGAATATTTGGGATGGTGTTGGCAGGCGGTGAAGGCAAGCGCCTTATGCCCCTGAGCGCTGATCGTGCCAAGCCTGCTGTCCCCTTCGGAGGAAGCTACCGGCTGATTGATTTCGCTCTCTCGAATCTGGTGAACTCAGGGCTTCGACGAATTGTCGTATTGACTCAGTACAAATCTCACAGCCTCGACCGCCACATTTCCCAAATGTGGCGAATGTCACCACTGCTGGGCTCCTACGTAGCTTCAGTTCCAGCGCAGCAGCGTCTTGGTAAGCGTTGGTTCTCGGGAAGCGCGGATGCAATCTTGCAAAGCATGAACCTCCTAAGCGACGAAACCCCAGACATCGTCGTGGTGGTCGGAGCAGACCACGTTTATCGGATGGATTTTTCCCAGATGATTGATGCTCATGTGAAATCCGGCCGGGGTGTCACGGTGGCGGCGATCAGACAACCAATTGAACTCGCTAGTTCCTTCGGAGTTATCGAAACCAGTGAGGCTGACCCCACGATGATTTCAGCCTTTCGTGAGAAGCCAACGGATCCAAAGCCACTCGCCGAATCTCCCGGCGAAGTCTTGGCCTCGATGGGAAACTACGTCTTCACTGCCCAGGCACTTATAGACGCCATTGAGCACGATGGGACTCTGGAGGATTCAGAACACGACATGGGTGGCGACATAATCCCATACTTTGTTTCGAGGCAAGATGCTGGAGTCTACGACTTCACATACAACGAGATACCGGGCTCAACCGAGCGCGATAAGTCCTATTGGCGGGACGTTGGAAGTATCGACTCTTACTTCGAGGCCCACATGGATCTAATCTCTGTTATGCCGGTATTTAATCTATATAACGAGCAGTGGCCCATCTTCACCCAACAGGTGAACCTTCCCCCTGCAAAGTTTGTTCACGACGGCGAGGGAAATCAGGGTCGCACCACAGATTCGATCGTCTCTCTTGGAACCGTGGTGTCCGGTGGAATTGTGGAAAGAAGTGTGCTCTCCCCAAATGTCCGCGTTCACTCAAGAGCGCTAATCACGGACTCGGTACTACTCGACGGAGTCCAGGTAGGCCGTGACTGCACCATTAGACGGGCAATTTTGGATAAATCAGTTGTGGTTGCCGACGGGGCCTCTATCGGAGTGGACAGAGATCGAGATCTAGATCGCGGATTCACGGTCTCAGATAGCGGCGTGACAGTGGTTGGCAAGGGAGTACTGGTCACCCCTTGAGTGTTTTGGTTGTGCTGGATGTGGACTCAACACTCATTCAGCAAGAGGTTATTGAGCTATTGGCAAATCAGGTCGGAGTGATGCCCGAAGTAAAGGACATCACCGATCGAGCAATGTCGGGCGAGCTAGATTTTGTTCAGTCTCTCGAGCAGCGCGTTGCATTGCTTGCAGGTCTTTCAACTGAGTCATTCGCGGAAGTGCTTGAACAAATTGAGTTCACTGCTGGAGCTTATGAGCTGGTGGCCGCGGTGCATGCCTTGGGAGGAAAAGTCGGAGCCGTCAGCGGAGGGTTTAGCCATATTCTTGATCCCCTCGCTCGGAAAATTGGACTTGATTACTGGCTCGCCAATGAGTTAGAAGTCGAACACGGAAAGCTAACCGGAAAAGTCATTGGTTCGGTGATTTGCGCAGAGTCAAAGGCCAAAGCCCTAAAGACCTGGGCGGCTCAGGCGGGGGTCTCAATGGAAAACACGATTGCAATTGGTGATGGTGCAAACGACATTCAGATGCTGCAGGCCGCCGGTTTCGCAATTGCATTTTGTCCGAAACCCATATTGCGAGAGTACGCAGATCTTGTAATCGAGCAGAACTCTCTACTCCCTGTAATTGACAAGTTGGAGCTAAGCGCCAGTTGAGTGCATACCGCCATCGACGTGAATCATTTCGCCTGTAGTGGCAGGAAACCAATCCGACAGTAGTGCGATGATTCCTTTGGCTGCTGTCTCGGTGTCTGCCAGATCCCATCCGAGTGGAGCGCGATCGGTCCAAAGTTCTTCCATGGTTGCAAAACCAGGGATTCCTTTTGCGGCGGTTGTGCGAAGCGGTCCCGCGGAAATCAAATTGACCCGAATGCCGTCTTTACCGAGGTAGCGAGCCAGGTATCTAGAAGTTGATTCAAAAGCTGCCTTAGCCACTCCCATCCAGTCATAAACCGGCCAGGAAACCGTTGCATCGAATGTTAATCCGACGATTGATGACGGGTTGTTTAGCACGGGCTTTGCCGCCATGGTTATCGACTTAAGGGAATAAGCAGAAACCTCAACAGCTGTTGAAACATCAGACCATGGGGTCTCAAGGAAGTTACCCCCGAGTGCCGTCTGCGGTGCAAAAGCAATCGCGTGCACAATCCCATCAATTGAATCAAGATGTTCCTTGATACGGACAGGAAGTGCCTCAAGGTCAGCTTCGCTGGTTGCGTCGAGCTCAATAACCGGAGCCGCCTTGGGCAGGCGCTCAGAAATCTTTGTGGTGATTGGAAGCATCCGGCCGAAGGAAGAGAGGATAATTTCGGCTCCCTGCTCCTGGGCAAGCTTTGCTACCGAGAACGCAATCGAAGCCTCAGTTAGCACGCCCGTAATCAGAATTTTCTTACCCTCTAGGATTCCCATTTAGTTTCGCTTTCTATCGATTTGGCTCTTGGATTTTGTGACCGTCAGGTCCACAGCTAATGACCCATTCCGAGTCCACCGTCAACCGGAATTACGGCTCCGGTTATGTATGCGGCGTCATCGCTAGCAAGCCAGGTGACTACCTTTGCAACCTCTTGAGGGCTGGCAAAACGACCGGCGGGAATTCTGGAAAGGTAGTCCCTTTGCTGGTCCTCAGTTAGTTCAGCGGTCATGTCGGTATCGATAAAGCCTGGAGCGACAACGTTTGCCGTGATTCCCCTGCCTCCAAGCTCTCTACTCAACGACCGAGCCATGCCAACGAGGGCAGATTTTGAAGCCGAGTAGTTAATTTGTCCCGGTGATCCAAGTAGACCAACCACGGATCCGATGAGCAAAACTCTGCCGAAGCGCTGCTTGATCATGGATTTGGTGGCTCGCTTCATCACCCGAAAGACTCCATTTAAGTTTGTATTAATTACCTCTTCGAAGTCCTGATCGCTCATGCGCAGTAAAAGCGTGTCCTTGGTGATGCCGGCATTTGCTACCAGGACCTCGATTGGCCCAAGTGCCTCCTCGACCTCCTTGATGGCTGAATCAATTGAGTCAGAGTCCAAGACATCCGCTATAACGGAAAGGGCTCCGTCTGGCCCATTGCCGCTTCGGACCGTGACCGCCACTTTATGTCCGGCCGCGAGGAACTCCTTCGCGATGGCGTACCCGATACCTCGATTGCCGCCGGTAACCAGGACTACTCTTGGCTGTGTCATCGCGTTTTCTAGTCCTTTCGGGAATAGCCAGCACTGAGTCTGGTTTGAACTTATTGAAGTCTAGTCTTAGCCTTGAATCAAGCCAGCGATCTGGAAAGCGACCTTGGAAAAAGCCCAAAACATCACTACCGTCGGGGAATCACCCGAGCAAGAGCGCAAGTCTCGGCTGGTGAAGTATCTAATTGCGATGATCATTCGTGTCATCTGTATTGTGGCGGCCATTTTTGTTGAGGGGTGGCTAATGTGGCTGTGCTTTGCTGGAGCGATTTTTCTTCCATATTTTGCTGTCGTAATTGCGAACGCCCAGGTCTCAAGAAGTGGATCTCTAGACAAAGTCACAGTAGTGGCCAAGCCAATAACGGTTGATCTTGGCTCCAAATTCCAGAAACCCTAGACCGTGCTCGGGTTAAATTCCAAGACAGTGAAATGCTCTCGAGCCGGTTGCTCAAGCGAAGGAACCAGGGAGCTCATCTGGGCTAATCCAAAAATACACACCGGTGCTAGAACTAAAACCTGGCTTGCATGCGATGAACATGTTGATTTCTTGAAGGGATACCTTACCGATAGGTCATTTCTCTTGGAAGTCAGAGCAAGACCATGAAGCTACTGGCAACATCATGGTTTCGCTGGACAACCTGGTTTGTGGTTGCAGTGCTTTTTGCCGCCGCCTGCGTGGTGTTGGCAAACTGGCAGCTTGAGCGCCGCGATCAGGCCGTTTCGAAGATTCAACGCATGGTTGATAACTACGAAAAGCAACCAATTGAAATATCTGCGCTGACGGGAATTTCAACGGAAGAAGTCATACCCTTTGAGTGGACTCCGGTTGAGATCACTGGGCAATACCTAATTGAAGATGAGCTTCTTGTTAGAAATCGCCCGATTGCCGGCCAGCCCGGTTTCCTTCAAATTCTCCCGTTTCGAGTTGCAAGCGGTGAAGTTGTGATGATTGAGCGAGGTTGGATTCAAGCCGACTCAAATCTTGCGCCCGCAACTGTCATGACTCCCTCCTCGGAATTCAAAACTGTGAAGGCTCGAGTTCGATTGAGCGAACCAAACCCAAATAGAGACTCGCCGCCAGGGTTTGCTACTTCTTTACACCTAGAAAGTCTTGACGAGTTGTTTGACAACCCGATCGAGCAGCGGTTTTATCTCAGGCTTATTTCCGAATCTCCCGGCGAGGCAATCTCTCCGCAGCCGCTAAGCCAGCCAGTGCTAGACGAGGGAAATCACCTTAGCTATGCGGTTCAGTGGATCCTGTTTGCCCTAATGGGGTTCTACGCCCTGTTCTGGGCGATTCGTCAAGAGCGTGAGTATCGAAAGATGGAGAAGGACCCGAACTACGTTCCAAAATCGATGCGCAACAAAAAGATCACCGACGGAGACATCGAGGACCAGTTGCTCGATTCGAAAAGTTAGCTGAGAGCAATCAGGTCGGCATACTGATCCGACCAGTGATCTTCGGTTCCATCCGGAAGAATCAGGACTCGTTCGGGGTTCAGAGCCAGCACCGCACCCTCATCGTGGGAAACCAATACAACAGCACCCGTAAAGCTCGACAGCGCATTCAAGATCTCTGTTCTCGATGCCGGATCCAGGTTGTTCGTGGGTTCATCGAGCAGCAGTACATTTGCCGAGGAAACTACCAGCGCAGCAAGTGCAAGCCGGGTCTTTTCTCCACCGCTCAGCACGGAAGCCTTTTTGGTCACATCGTCACCCGAGAATAGGAAAGAACCAAGAACTTTTCGCGCGTCGACGTCACCAAGGTGAGGAGCTGAATTCTGCATATTTTCGAGAACAGTCTTACTCACGTCGAGCGTTTCATGTTCTTGGGCGTAGTAGCCAATCTTTAGACCGTGACCGGGTTCGATCTGACCAGTATCGGGCTTGTCGACTCCTGCGAGTATGCGAAGCAGTGTGGTCTTTCCGGCACCGTTTAGTCCAATGATGACAACCTTGGAACCTCGATCAATGGCCAAATCGACCGCGGTAAAGATTTCTAGAGAGCCATAGCTTTTGCTCAATCCAGAAGCCATCAGAGGTGTCTTCCCGCAGGGTGCAGGGTCTGGGAAACGTATCTTCGCCACTCGATCCAGTTGTCCAACATCGTCCAGATCATCCAACATCCTGGCCGCCCTTCTTGCCATTTGTTGCGCAGCAACAGCCTTACTGGCTTTTGCCCCGAACTTAGCCGCTTGCAGGGTTAGAGATGCAGCTTTCTTTTCAGCGCTGGCTCGTTCCCGCTTTCTTCTTTCTTCATCGGCCTCGCGCTGCTTTTGGTAAGACTTCCAGCCCATGTTGTAGACATCGATCTGCTGACGGTTTGCGTCCAAATAAAACACTCGATTTACTGTGGTCTCAACAAGATCGACATCGTGGCTAATGACAATTAGCCCGCCCTGATAACTTTTTAGATACTCCCGCAGCCACACCACCGAATCAGCGTCTAAGTGGTTCGTCGGTTCGTCGAGAAGCATTGTTTCAGCGCTTGAGAAAAGAATCCTTGCAAGCTCGACCCTTCTCCGTTGACCACCCGATAGGGTCCTTAGTTGCTGACTCAGAATACGTTCTTCGATACCAAGATTGCTCGCAATAGCGGCTCCCTGAGCCTCAGCGGCATAACCGCCCGCAATCTGGAATCGCTCCTCCACCCTGGAGTACTTGGCCATGGCTGCCTCTGTTTCATCTCCTCTAGCGTTAGCCATGAGATGGGTCGAGGCGGTTAGTTGATGCAGCAGGTCTCCAAGGCCGCGAGCGTTCAGAATTCGATCACGAGCGAGCTCCTCTGGGTCGCCCGAACGTGGGTCTTGTGGAAGATAGCCAATTTCACCGATGCGCTCGACCATTCCCTGGGTTGGCTGACCATCGCCGGCGAGAATTTTTGTCAGAGTTGTTTTGCCGGCTCCATTCCTGCCTACAAGTCCAATTTTATCCCCAGCGGCAACCCTGAAATTGACCCCACTCATCAGGGTCCTGGCACCAATTGTTATCTCAAGGTCTCTGACACTGAGCAATGGGCAAATCCTTTGTTGGGTGTAATGGCAAAAGCTTTAGTCTACAATCGTCAGGAGCGACACAAACTGTTCGGATAGAAAAGAGGCCCCATGTCACTTCAGCTAACGACTGGAACGAATCTTATTGACCGCGTTATCCCCCGCAGTTTTGTCAACGACGTTGCTCTAATTCTAAGCGGAGCGGTACTTACCGCTGTCGCCGCACAAATTGCCATTCCAATGTGGCCAGTACCAATAACAGGTCAGACCTTCGCAGTTCTGCTTGTCGGGGCTGTCCTTGGCGCCTCACGCGGTGCAATTTCGATGATTGCTTATTTTTCATTGGGAGCAGCTGGACTACCAGTGTTTACCGGGATGGCATCGGGTGTAACATTTGGAACCACTTTCGGATACCTGGTCGGATTTATTGCCGCAGCGGCGGTTGTTGGCTGGTTGGCTAAGTTGAACTGGCAGAAAAAAGTCACCGGAGTGCTGGCAAGCTTCATGATCGGAAACGCCGTTATCTACCTTTTCGGTCTGCCCTGGTTGGCGTTTGCTTTATCTAGCCTAAATTTGGCAAGCGACCTAAGTGCAGTCCTGGCCGCAGGCTTGATCCCTTTTTTGATTGGAGACGCAATCAAGATGGCTCTTGCCGCCGCCGCGCTCCCGCTGGCTTGGAAATATCTAGGTACTAAATAGAAAATCCGATGGCGCGCATTTGCTCGCGACCATCTTCGGTGATTTTCTCTGGACCCCATGGTGGCATCCAAACCCAATTGATTCTAAACGCGTCAACCACACCATCTAGTGCCTCTGCTGTTTGCTCCTCAAGAACATCAGTGAGCGGGCATCCTGCGGAAGTCAGAGTCATGTTGATAAGCAAAGACTCGTCCTCGTCGGCTTTTTCTAATCCGTAGATGAGGCCAAGGTCGACAATGTTCACACCAATTTCGGGGTCGATGACCTCCTTGAGGGCCTCTTCGACCTTGTCGTATAGAGCTGGCTCGAGTTCTCTTGGCATATTAGGCGTTCACGTACCTGTCGTAACCTTCTGCCTCAAGTCGGTCGGCAAGCTCTGGACCGCCCTGCTCTGCAATCTTTCCTGCAACAAAAACGTGGACGAAGTCAGGCTTGATGTAGTTGAGAATTCGGGTGTAGTGGGTAATCAACAAAAGACCCATCTCGTTTTCACTCTTAATTCGATTCACACCCTCGGCAACAACGCGTAGCGCGTCGACGTCAAGGCCGGAGTCGGTCTCGTCGAGAACGGCCATCTTTGGCTTTAGAAGCTCCATCTGGAGAATCTCGTGTCGCTTCTTTTCTCCACCTGAGAATCCTTCATTTACGTTTCTCTCGGTGAACGCCGAATCCATTTTCAGACTCTCCATCGCGGCGCGGACATCCGCGACCCAGCCACGAAGAGCTGGAGCCTTACCATCGATTGCGGTCTTTGCGGTTCTTAGAAAGTTAGAAACGCTAACCCCTGGGATCTCGACCGGGTACTGCATGGCTAAAAACAAACCAGCTCTTGCTCTTTCGTCAACAGCCATCTCGAGGACGTTTTCTCCATCGAGCAGAATCTCACCCTCTGTCACCTCATATTTGGGGTGACCCGCAATCGAGTAAGCCAAAGTCGACTTACCGGAACCGTTTGGTCCCATGACCGCGTGGGTCTCACCGCTATTGATAACTAAATCAACGCCGCGGAGAATCTCAATCTTGCCCTGTTCGGTCTCAACCGATACGTGTAGGTTCTTGATTTCTAGTTTCGCCATTTGATTACTCCGTGTCCTTGTCATATTCGATATAAACTTCGCCATTTTCAATAAGCACTTCATAAACCGCAACCGGTTCATAGGCTGGAAGACTCAGAGGCGCACCTGTGTCCAGAGAAAATTTCGCACCGTGGGCCCAGCACTCAATGGTCTCGTCATCAACAAATCCTTCGCTGAGGGAGATTTCACCGTGTGAACACTTGTCGGCCAAAGCCTTGAACTGACCAGACTTGGTGTGTACCAGAGCGATCGCGTCCTCGCCGATTTTGATGCGAAGGGCCTTGCCGGGAGCGATGTCCTCTACTTTGCAAATCTTTAGTGCCACTACCCCGCACTCCTTTCGAGCTCATCCTCAATCGATGCTGCGAGGCGCTCTTCGAGTTCCGGGACACAGATTTGCTGAACTACTTCCATTAGGAAACCTCTAACAACTAGCCTTCTTGCCTCAAGCTCGGGAAGTCCTCGAGCCTGCAGATAGAACAGCTGTTCATCGTCAAAGCGTCCCGATGCACTGGCGTGTCCGGCTCCTTGGATTTGACCCGTTTCGATTTCAAGGTTTGGAACCGAATCCGCTCTTGCGCCATCAGTAAGCAAAAGGTTTCGATTCAGCTCATAGGTGTCCGTGCCTTCGGCAGCGGCTCGAATAAGAACGTCGCCTACCCAAACGGTGTGGGCTTTTGCTCCCTGCAATGCACCCTTGTAAGTCACGCGAGACTTGCAGTTGGGGGTGGCGTGATCAACAAAGATCCTGTGCTCCAGGTACTGACCTGCGTCAGCAAAGTACAAGCCGTATAGCGCGGCATCTCCCCCGGCAGCGCCGAAGTAAGCCGATGGCGTCATTCGAACAACGGACCCGCCGAGTGTGACCATAACGTGCTTGAAAGTTGAGTCCTTGCCCAACATTGCGTACTGAGCTCCATTGTGAATCGAACCGAGGTTCCAATCCTGAATGCTCACCACTGTTAGCTTGGCCTGATCCTCAAGAACGAATTCAATGTTCTCAGAAAGAATTGCATCGCCACGGTGATCGATAACCACGACGGAGTCTGACCCGCGTTTAGCCTCCACGATGATGTGAAGTGCGGCAGGGTCTTTGCTAACCGACGTGATTGTCAGCGTGCTCTGGGCTGATTCGGTGACGCTGGCTGGAATAGAGACCAGGTAGGCAGCCTTCGCGGCTTCCCATCCGGCAGCTGCTACACGGTCTTCTGGAATCCCTGCTGAGCCAAATAGTTTGTGGTCGGCGTCTATCCAGGAAGTCTCAACACCATCGGCGAGCTTGGTTTCAATATCACCCGAGAACTCGTCGAGCCCTGCCTGATCAAGGCCACCCAAGCGATCTGCGCCTAAGTAGCGCCACTGCTCTTCACGCGTGGAAATCTCCTCGAAATCAGATAGCTTCTGGGACTTGAGTCTTTCGGAGCGGGTCTGAATCGGAACGCCGAAGCCATGGCTGTGCTCCGACAGCCCGTGTTGAACTGTCTTTGTCGTTTCCCCCACTAGCCGACGGCCCCTTCCATCTGCATCTCAATGAGCTTGTTGAGCTCGAGGGCGTACTCCATTGGAAGTTCCTTTGCGATCGGTTCGATGAAGCCACGAACAATCATTGCCATCGCTTCGTCTTCTGGCATTCCGCGTGACTGAAGATAGAACAGCTGCTCTTCGCTGACTCTGGATACGGTCGCTTCGTGTCCCATTGAGACGTCGTCCTCACGAACATCAACGGCGGGGTAGGTATCCGATCTTGAAATGGTGTCTACCAAGAGCGCATCGCAACGCACGGTGTTCGCGCTGTGGTGAGCTCCAGGATTGACACGGATTTCTCCTCGGTAAGAAGTTCTTCCGCCGCCTCGGGCAATTGACTTTGAAATGATTGAGGAAGAGGTGTAAGGAGCGAGGTGAATCATCTTGGCTCCAGCGTCCTGGTGCTGGCCTTCACCTGCGAACGCAACCGAGAGGGTTTCTCCCCTGGCGTGTTCGCCGGCCAAGATAACCGATGGATACTTCATGGTGACCTTGGATCCAATGTTCCCATCGATCCACTCCATGGTGGCTCCCTCGTGCGCGATTGCACGCTTGGTGACCAAGTTGTAAACGTTATTGGACCAGTTCTGAATAGTGGTGTAGCGAACGCGAGCACCCTTTTTAACGATTATCTCTACTACTGCCGAGTGAAGCGAGTCTGATTTGTACACCGGAGCGGTGCAACCCTCGATGTAGTGAACGTAGGAATCTTCGTCGGCGATTATAAGAGTTCTTTCGAACTGGCCCATGTTCTCAGTGTTAATTCGGAAGTAAGCCTGAAGTGGGATTTCTACTTGAACGCCCTTGGGAACATAAACGAATGAACCGCCGGACCACACTGAGGTGTTTAGCGCAGCGAACTTGTTGTCACCAGCTGGGATAACGGTTCCAAAATACTCTTTGAAGATCTCCGGGTGCTCTTTCAAAGCGGTGTCGGTGTCCAAGAACAGGACACCCTTTTTCTCAAGCTCTTCATTGATCTGGTGGTAAACGACCTCGGACTCATACTGTGCCGCAACACCTGCGACCAGGCGCTGACGCTCCGCTTCCGGGATACCCAGTTTCTCGTAGGTGTCCTTAATCTCCTCTGGCAGATCTTCCCATGTCTGAGCCTGACGCTCGGTCGAACGTACGAAGTACTTTATGTTGTCAAAATCGATTCCGGAAAGGTCTGATCCCCAAGCCGGCATTGGCTTTTTCAGGAAGTACTCATAGCCTTTAAGTCTGCGGTCAAGCATCCACTGCGGCTCCGATTTGAGCCCAGAGATGTCGCGGACAACCTCTTCACTGATTCCACGTTTGGCTGTGGCACCGGCATCGTTTCCATCGGACCAGCCATACTCGTATGTACCCAGGCTGTCTAGTTCGGGACGTTCGATGATGTTCTCAGTCATTTGGAACCCCTCTATAGGTGATTTGATTAGCTTTTGGTACAACCCGCCTCAGCGGTGCGGAATTCCCAACAGAAAACCGTGAGAAACTTAAAGCCGCAACAAGAGTTTACCAACAATGTCCGCCAGCAGGCCCAAGAAGGGTTATTACTCCTAAATGAAGCTATTCAAGGCGCTTTTCTCGCCGAATCGGTTAAAGGTTTACGCGTGGGCGTCTTTGGTAAGCCAGATCCTGATTGTAGTCACCGGCGGCTTGGTCCGTTTGACTGGCTCAGGTCTTGGATGCCCTACCTGGCCCAGATGCACTGAGGATTCCTTCGTGACCGTGCCTGAAATGGGGTGGCACGGCATCATTGAGTTTGGAAACAGGCTTCTAACCTTTGTTCTGATCATCATTGCTCTGCTCACATTTGTAGTCGTTAGAAGAACTGCCAAGTCCCTTCGTTCCGGCCTCACCTGGCCAGCACTGGTATTGGGCCTTGGAATAATCGCACAGGCACTTCTCGGTGGGCTCACGGTGCTTACAGGCCTCAACTCCTGGGTGGTGGGGGCCCACTTCTTGGTCTCAGGTGTCCTTATTTCAATTGCCGCTGTTCTGGTCTGGCGGGTCTACTCTCCGGTTCACTCACCGATTAGCTATACGGCAGTGTTGCTTGCTTGGCCAATTTTTGTTGTGGGATGGGTGACTGTAGTTATCGGAGTTGTAGTCACAGGCGCAGGTCCACATGCCGGGGACGCCTATACCCCAAGAAACGGTCTAGATCTTGAGGTGTGGCAGCACTACCACTCCTACCCGGCATACCTGATGACGGCGCTGATAGCTTGGGCGTTTGTCGCCGCGTGGTTACCTCTTGGTAAGGGTGCGTTTTCAAGCCCGGCCGTGAAGTCCTTAGGTATCTTGCTTGCGGTTGCAATTTCCCAAGCCGTGCTCGGGGTCGTGCAGTCAAACCTCGCGGTACCAGCCATGATGGCGGCAGCGCACCTATTTGGGGCGGCCGTCATTATTGCCCTACTTACCTTCCAGCTACTCGCACTTCGGTCGAGGTATCAAAGATTTGGTCGTGACTAATTGGCTCGCATCTTTTGGTTTAGAAGAGACCGAAGGCTAAGCGATAATCTCGCGCTCAATGGATGCGCCGAGCTGGCAATAAAAGACGGCGACAAAACTGTCATCCCTATGTTTTGGTACAACGAAAAAGATTATGAAGCGCTGTCTGGTATCAGACAGCACTCGCTCACTCAGTCACTGAAGGCACTCGATGAATCAATGCAGCAATCTCTGCATGTCATTAGGGCTCCAGAAATGTCAGGAGTAGTGGAATTTGCACTCAAAAACAAAGTCAAATTCATCCACGCCACCGAGAGCTTTGATCCCGAAGGTATCGCAGAGCAGCGCTCCCTAGCTTCAAAGCTGAAAGGAACTGGCGTCGATCTTGTTCTGCAAGATTCTTACTACGCGGTAAAGCCTGGAACCGTTTTGAAGCCAACTGATGGAACTGCTTACCGGGTATACACACCATTTTTCAAGGACTGGTTCCAAATTGGCTTGCCGGCTCCAGCAATACTTTCAAAAGGATTTGTGTGGGCAACACGAAAAGAGAAAAGTGAAATCCCTCAGCCCAACAAGGTCTCTCCGATCAAGGTCAGGGCTGGAGAGCAATTTGCACTCGAGACGTTCAAGAGGTTTAAAAAACGATCGCTATACGATTACTCCGAGAATCGTAATCGAGCCGACCTTTCGGGCACCTCGAATCTCTCCCATGCTCTGGCGCACGGAGAGATTCACCCCAGGACTCTTCTGGCCGAACTATCTGACGTTGATGGACACAATGTTTTTAGAAAAGAGATCGCCTGGAGAGAGTTTTACGCTGACGTTTTGTACAGAAATCCACACACCGTTGATGACTATTACGAGCCAAGATTCAAGGCCATGCGATACGACAAGGGAAAAGACGCTAAGGCCAAGCTCGACCTTTGGAAAGTTGGAAAAACTGGATTTCCGATGGTTGATGCCGGTATGCGACAACTTCTTGCAACCGGTTGGATGCATAACCGGGTTCGCATGATTGTTGCTTCCTTCTTGGTGAAAGACCTTCATTTGGAATGGCAGGAAGGCGCCAAGTGGTTCGAGGAAAATCTTTCGGATTTCGATCCGGCCTCAAACTCACACGGGTGGCAGTGGACCGCCGGCTGCGGAACTGACGCATCGCCCTACTACAGAGTTTTTAATCCGATACTTCAGGGTTATAAGTTTGATCCGCACGGTGACTACGTGCGTAAGTACATTCCCGAACTTGCCCACATCCCTGGAAATGAAGTCCACGAACCTTGGACACTTGTTGACGGGCTGGTAAATGGATATCCCGAGCCGATGTTAGATCACGCAACCGAGCGCGATGAGTCGCTTGCTCGCCTAAAAGAAATTAAAGTACAGTAGCGGATCGATTGCTATCGAAATAAAAAGCAGTGTGAGGTAGCTAATTGAGCCGTGAAACAACCTCATGGGGTTTGATATTTCTCCAACGCTTGCCTGACGGTATAGCCGATAAGACTCAATTATGAACCAGGCTCCGGTTACCAAAGCTGTCAGGGCATAGATAAGACCCATGTTTGCGACTGGGATCAACAGGATTGTTGATGCGACCAGAGCCCACGCGTACAAAATGATCTGCACGCCAACCGTCTTGTTGTTTCTAACAACGGGGAGCATCGGGACGCCTGCGTCGGTGTAGTCCTGCTTATAGCGAAGCGATAAAGGCCAGTAGTGCGGCGGAGTCCACAAAAATATGATCAGAAAAAGGACCCAGGCAGCAGCCGAGACCTCGCCCGTGACGGCGGTCCACCCAATTAGGACCGGCATTGAGCCTGCCGCGCCACCCCAGACGATGTTTTGAGGCGTGCGACGCTTTAGTAAGAGTGTGTAAACGAACACGTAGAACAATATGGCCGCCAGCGAGAGAGCCGCAGCCAAGAGGTTGACCAACACACCGAGCCACACGACAGCAAGCACACCAAGACCCCAGGCAAACCTATAGGCCTCTGACTTTGTTAGTTCTCCGGTGACAAGCGGGCGCCCCTTGGTGCGGCCCATAATTTTGTCGATGTCCGCGTCAATGTAGCAGTTGAAGGCATTGGCACTGCCGGCGCTAAATGCACCCCCAACTACGGTGGCAACAATGAGCCACAAATCCGGAATTCCGCGCTGCGCCAATATCATGGTCGGGACGGTTGAAACCAGCAGTAGTTCGACAACTCTGGGCTTAGTTAGCTCAAAATAGGCCTTGGCTTTGCGCCTAAAACTAACGCGCTGGGGCGTCAGAGTAGGAGCTTGTGTGGTCATGAGTTGATATAAGTCTAAGCTGAAAAATCGCTCGATTAGGCCTCAAACTAGCCAACTGCTAAGTGTGTAAAGTGGAGGCTAGGTGAGGTAGCCCGAATGTTGAGGTTACGTGCTTTCTCACCCTTTGGAGATTTAGCTGAGCAGCGTCGCTGGTTGAACGTCTCTTTCCTCGGCCCTCCTACAAAAAAAGGATGTACTAGCAAGTGAGTGAATTTTCATGGACCGACCTAGATCGAAAAGCAGTAGATACAGCTAGGGTTTTGGCGGCGGACGCGGTTGAGAAAGTTGGTCATGGCCACCCGGGAACAGCCATCAGTTTGGCACCGGTAGCACACCTACTGTTTCAGAAAGTCATGCGTCACGACCCAGAGAATCCTGAATGGATTGGCCGAGACCGCTTTATTCTGAGTGTCGGTCACTCCTCTCTCACTCTTTATAACCAGCTGTTTCTCGCAGGTTTTGGTCTTGAGCTTGACGACATCAAGGCCCTTCGCACTTGGGATTCATTGACCCCGGGACACCCAGAGTACGGACACACCAAGGGCGTTGAAATCACCACAGGACCACTAGGCCAAGGCCTCGCCTCGGCGGTCGGTTTTGCTTACTCTTCACGATTTGAGCGCGGTTTGTTTGACAAGCAGGCTCCGGCTGGTTCTAGTCCATTTGATCACTTCATTTACTGCATCGCCGGGGATGGCGACATGCAAGAAGGTATTACCGCTGAGGCCTCTTCGCTGGCTGGCCATCAACAGCTGGGTAACCTAATCGTTCTCTACGATTCCAATCAGATTTCAATCGAGGACGACGTTAACATTGCTTTTACCGAAAACCTTGAGGATCGCTACCGGTCATACGGTTGGCATGTTCAAGTTGTGGACTGGAAGAAAACCGGTGACTACAACGAGGATGTGACCGAGCTTTACAAAGCAATTGAGGCTGCGAAAAATGTCACCGACAAACCGTCCCTGATAACAATTCGAACCATCATTGGCTGGCCGTCCCCGGGAAAGCAAAACACGGGCAAAATCCACGGGTCAGCGCTCGGCGAAGCTGAGCTCAAGGGCCTAAAAAAGGTTCTCGGTTTCGATGAGGAAAAGACCTTTGATGTGGCGCCAGAGGTTCTCGAATACACCCGCGGTCTACGCGAAAGGTCTGCTGGCTCTATAGTCTCATGGCAAAAGTCGTTCAATGATTGGGCGAAGGCCAACCCAGAAAGCAAGGAGCTATTCGACCGGTTGGAATCTGGAAAAACACCAGCCGAACTCTCCGAGGCTTTACCGGCTTTTGATTTCGACACCGAGGTTTCAACTCGTGCTGCCAGCGGAAAAGTTTTGAACGCTGTTGCCGCTGTCATGCCAGAGCTCTGGGGCGGTTCTGCCGATCTCGCTGAGTCGAACAACACTACGATTGCTGGAGCCAAATCCTTTGCTCCTTCCGAACATTCAACTTCCGAATGGTCAGCGGACCCCTACGGTAGGGTCCTTCACTTTGGAATACGTGAGCATGCAATGGCAGCGATTGTAAACGGCATTTCACTTCACGGATTAACACGGGCCTATGGTGGCACCTTCCTTATCTTTAGTGATTACATGAGACCCGCCGTCCGACTGGCTGCCCTTATGAAGGTTCCGTCGATTTTTGTTTGGACTCACGACTCGATTGCACTTGGTGAAGATGGACCAACACACCAGCCGATCGAACAGCTGGCCACTCTGAGGGCGATTCCGGGCCTCGACATAGTCAGGCCGGCAGACGCTAACGAGGTTTCTTACGCGTGGAAGAAGATCCTTGAAAGAAGAAACGGCCCAGCGGGCATTGCACTCACCAGACAAAATATTCCTGTGCTGAATCGAAGCACAAAGGATGCCACCGGAGTGGTCTACGCGGCTGCTGAGAACGTCGAAAAAGGCGCTTACATCGTGGCCGAGGCTACAGCGTCTCCACAACTGATTCTCATTGCGACGGGCTCAGAGGTCCAACTGGCTATTGCAGCAAGGCTCGAGCTGGAGGCGTCCGGCATTGCTACTCGCGTCGTCTCGGCCCCGTGTCTTGAGTGGTTTGATGAGCAACCGGATACGTACAAAGAATCTGTGCTCCCGGCATCTGTTCGAGCCAAAGTCTCAGTTGAGGCTGGACTGGCGCTTGGATGGTCCAAATATATTGGTGATGGAGAAAGTGTTTCAATTGAGCACTTCGGAGCGTCTGCCGATTACAAGACTCTTTTCTCGAAGTTTGGGATTACAACGGAAGCTGTTGTTTCGGCAGCTAAAAAGGTCCTGGAAAGGCAAAAATGAATTCACCTCTTCACGCACTGAAAAATGCTGGCGTAAGTATTTGGCTTGATGATTTATCTAGGGAACGCATCGAATCCGGTTCACTCAAGGAACTTATTTCCTCCCGTGCTGTCTCGGGAGTGACTACTAACCCGACAATTTTTGCGGGCGCTTTCTCAAAGGGTGCGGCCTACGCAACCCAGCTCGCCGAGCTTGCCTCACGTGGTGCCACTGCCGACGAAGCAATTTTTGAAGCCACCACGGACGACGTCAGAGCAGCCTGTGATGTCTTTGCGGATGTTTACCAAGAGAGCTCTGGCGTTGATGGAAGAGTTTCAATTGAAGTAGAGCCGGGGTTTGCGATGGACACCGAAAAAACCGTCGCACAAGCAAAGGCTCTTTACGAAGCCGTGAATCGCAAGAACGTGATGATTAAGATTCCCGCAACTATTCCTGGCCTATCCGCAATAACTCAGGTGATCGCAGCCGGAATTTCGGTGAACGTCACTTTGATTTTTTCACTAGAACGATACCGCGCGGTAATTGGTGCTTTCAAGGCAGGAATTGCTCAGGCTAAGGCTGAGGGACACGATCTCTCGACCATCCACTCGGTTGCTTCGTTCTTTGTTTCAAGAGTAGATACCGAAATCGACAAAAGACTTGATGAAATTGGGACCGAGCAGGCCAAAGCCCTAAAGTCAAAAGCTGCGGTTGCAAACGCGCGATTGGCGTATGAACTGTTCCAGCAGGAATTCGACGGTGAAGACTGGAACATCTTCGAAGCACTTGGTGCTAACAGGCAGCGGCCACTAATGGCCTCCACGGGCGTGAAAGACCCCGCACTTCCGGACACGCTGTATGTCACCGAGTTGATTGCACCGATGGTTGTCAATACCATGCCCGAAAAGACTATGGAAGCTGTGTTCGACCACGGTGTTATCACGAGTGATTCCATAACTGAGAACTATGACTCGGCGAAGGCAGTGCTTGCAGAACTTGAGTCGGTTGGAATCTCCTACGATGATGTTGTAAGCCTGCTCGAAAAAGAGGGCGTGGAAAAGTTCGTCGTTTCCTGGAACGAACTTGTTGAAACAGTTTCGGCTTCCCTAAACGTTGCTCGATGACCATTAAGATCTTTCAGGCTGGGAGCGTTTCTGAAGCCGTTGAGAGGTATGTTCCGACTCTGGTCGCAGACAAAGTTGCCTCAAGGCTTTTTGCGAAAGACCACACACTTTGGGGTAAAGACGCCGAAGCGGAGTCCGCTATTCGGCTTGGATGGGTCAACGCAGCAAGCGTGACTGTCGCGCTACTAGCTGAGCTTTCAGAGCTCCGACAAGAGCTTCTGGCCAAAGGGCTCACAAGAGTTGTGCTTTGCGGAATGGGAGGTTCCTCCCTGGCCCCAGAGGTCATCACCAAGACTTTTGGAAAAGAGCTCTTGGTGCTCGACTCAACAGATCCCTCGGAGGTCAAACTGGCCCTATCCGGAGATCTCAGTAAAACCGTTGTTGTCGTATCCTCGAAATCCGGTTCGACTGTTGAAACAGACAGCCAGAAAAGAAGTTTTGAGCAGGCATTTACTGATGCGGGATTCTCAAAAACCGAACGAATCTTTGTGGTGACCGATCCAAATTCCCCAATGCACAACCAAGCAGTCAAGGACGGCTACCGGGTTTTTCTTGCAGACCCGATGGTTGGCGGAAGATACTCGGCCCTCACCGCATTTGGCGCTGTTCCGGCAGTGCTCGCGGGAGTAGACATGAAGGCCGTTTTGGAAGAAGCATCCAGCGCAGCCGAGCTTCTCAGCAAAGATGACTTGGGAAATCCAGGGCTAATCTTGGGCGCTGCTATGGCAAAAACCGCAGGCGGTAGTGGGTTTAAGGACAAGATTGGCCTGCTATCTGGCGCCAGCAAAATCATCGGTTTCGGCGACTGGGCTGAGCAGCTGATTGCCGAATCAACTGGGAAGATGGGCCTCGGAGTTCTACCGGTGGTACTACAAAATGATTCCGCTGAGGTCACAAACCCCCCAAGCGATCTGCTGTTGGCCGAACTTTCTGAAGATGCCACTTCTTCAGCGCATGAACTAGCTGTGTCGGGAACAATTGGGGAACAACTATTGCTTTGGGAGGTTGCAACAGCTGTCGCGGCAAGGTTGTTAGGAGTAAATCCTTTTGATCAACCCGATGTCGAGTCCGCTAAGACCGCTGCCCGAGCCTTGCTCGACTCCCCCACAGAATCAACAGAGCTTGCTCACGTGGAAGAATCAATCCGTTTTGGCGCAAAGGGATTTGTTCAAAATGCGACAAGTCTAGAAGGCGCTTTAGAAGAACTTTTTGCGCAGCTAAGACCAGATAGTTTTGTGTCGATTAATTGCTATCTAAACCGAGATGTGTTTAGGGCTGCAGAGAATCTGCGCAATCTGGTCGCCATCAAGACGAGTAGGCCGACGACTTTTGGTTGGGGTCCAAGGTTTTTGCACTCCACCGGTCAGTACCACAAGGGCGGACCTAGGCAGGGCGTATTTCTCCAGATTGTCTCTGGCGAAGCTCATGATCAAGTCATTCCAGGACGGGCGTTTGGCTACCGTCAGCTAATTGGCTCTCAGGCCGATGGTGACGCAAATGTGTTGGCCGAAAAAGGATTGCCCGTGTTGATCGTTAGTCTTTCGGATCCGGCTTCGGGAATACAGCGTCTTCTGGGGTTACTGAGCTAACAATGCCCAAGCCCAAGACTTTTGTTAACCCACTGCGTGATCCGGACGACAATCGCCTCACTAGAATCGCGGGTCCGTCGGGGCTGGTAATTTTTGGAGTTACGGGAGATTTGTCTCGGAAGAAGCTTATGCCTGCGGTTTACGACCTTGCAAACCGAGGACTCTTGCCCCCGGGATTTGGTTTAGTGGGTTTTGCTAGACGGGAGTGGGCACAACAGGATTTTGAAAAGGTTGTATACGACTCAGTAAAAGAACACGCCAGGACACCTTGGTCCGAAGATGTGTGGAGGCAGCTCTCCAGCGGCATACGGTTCGTGGCTGGAGACTTTGATGACGATGAAGCGTTTGATCGCCTCAAGCAAACGATCGATGAGCTAGACGCGGTGCGGGGTACAAACGGTAATCACGCCTTTTATCTATCAATACCGCCGAGGTCATTCCCGACTGTCACAAAGCAGCTGTCAAGATCGGGCCTTGCCAAACCGAAGCCAGATAGCTTCCGACGTGTGGTGATCGAAAAACCCTTTGGCTCGGACCTAGTGTCCGCGAGGGAGCTAAACGAAGTCGTCGAATCAGTGTTCCCGCCAGATTCGGTGTTCCGAATCGATCACTATCTGGGGAAAGAAACAGTTCAGAACATCCTTGCTCTTCGCTTCGCAAATCAACTCTACGAACCAATCTGGAATGCGAACTACATCGACCATGTGCAAATCACGATGGCGGAGGATATCGGTGTTGGCGGACGTGCTGGTTACTACGACGGCATAGGGGCCGCCAGAGACGTTATTCAAAACCACCTTTTGCAGCTTCTTGCACTGACTGCCATGGAAGAACCAAGCACCTTTGACGCTGCAGACTTGCGTGCGGAGAAAGAAAAGGTCTTGGCAGCCGTAAAGATCCCTGCGGACTTGGCCAGCCATACCGCACGTGGGCAGTACCGGGGCGGATGGCAGGGCGGTGAGGAGGTTTCCGGTTATTTGGAAGAGGACGGGATCAACTTCGAATCCAAAACCGAGACTTTTGCCGCCATGCGCTTGGACATTGACACCCCTCGCTGGATTGGTGTGCCCTTCTATCTGCGTGCCGGCAAACGTCTTGGCCGTCGCGTGACAGAAATCGCAGTGGTTATGAAGGAAGCTCCCCAACAACTATTCAGTCAAAGACAGACATCCACACAGGGTCCAAACGCGATAGTCATACGCGTTCAGCCTGATGAGGGCGTCACAATACGCTTTGGTTCAAAGGTTCCTGGACCCGGCATGCAGGTGCGTGACGTGACCATGGACTTTGGCTACGGTCACTCGTTTACCGAGGATTCACCCGAAGCCTACGAGCGCCTAATACTTGATGTTCTGCTGGGCGATCCTCCCCTATTTCCTCGCCACGAGGAAGTTGAGCTTTCTTGGAAGATCCTTGATCCGATTGAGGAATTTTGGTCGAGCAACGGGCAGCCGGAGAGCTACCTGCCAGGTTCCTGGGGCCCCAAATCGGCAGACGCCATGATGGCGGTAGACGGCAGAAGTTGGAGGCGTCCGTGATAGTCAATCTTCCAAACACTACCGTGAGTCAAATCTCTAAATCCCTTGTCCAAATGCGCGAGCAGGGTGGAGCTGTTGCACTAGGCAGCGTGCTCACTCTCATAATCCAAACAGACGCGAAAAGTGCTGAGGCGGCTATTGAGGCTGCTAACGCTGCATCAAAAGAGCACCCTTCGCGCATCATCGTTTTAGTGGACCCGACTCTCGACGTAGAGCCATCTCTCGACGCTGAGATACGAGTTGGTGGGGACGCCGGCGCTTCTGAAGTAATAGTTCTAAGGCCAGCCGGAGAAGCGGCAACTCATCCCCAGTCGCTGGTGATGGGACTTCTTCTTCCTGATGCGCCTGTGGTTGCCTGGTGGCCAAACGGAGCACCAGAAACTGTGTCTGATTCTGCGATTGGAAAAATTGCCACCAGGAGAATCACCGACGCCCTCAGCCAGGAAGACCCAGCTGGATTTTTGGCGAACCTGTCAAAAACTTATGCCCCCGGAGATAGTGATTTTTCATGGACCAGGCTGACGCTGTGGCGAGCCCAGCTCGCTGCTCTTTTGGATCAGCCACCCTACGAACCAATTCAGTCAATCGAAATAATTGGGGACCTAAACAATCCGAGCGTTCTTTTACTGGCTGCTTGGCTGAAGATTCAACTGGACTGCCCGGTTGCCACCGAACATCGTGAGGACACAGCCGGCGTCAAGGCTGTTTACCTCGTTCGGTTTAATAGACCCGGAGGAGAAATTGAAATACTGAGAGATCAGTCGAACATTGCAGTTTTATCGCAGACCAATCAACCTCCAAAAGAACTTTCCCTTCCCGTTAGATCGCTTCGAGACTGCTTGGCTGAAGATCTCAGACGGCTCGACCCGGACGTGGCTTTCGAGAAAGTGATTACGATTGGCCTCCCACTAGTTTCGAGGCAAGCAAAATGAGCCAAGAAGTCCTAAAGCACTTCGCGTCCAGCGAGGAGCTGGCTAAGCAAGTCGCACAAGATTTAGCTGCAAGGGTACTTACGCTGGTTCAGAACAATGCTACTCACGTAGTTGTCACCGGCGGACGTGTTGGCATCAAAGCCCTTTCAGAACTGGCACCACTCCTAAAAGGGAAAGACCTCACTAATCTGCACCTCTGGTGGGGCGATGAGCGTTTTGTCGACGAGGAAAGTCAAGAACGAAACTTTGTTCAAGCGAGCGAGGCGCTGCTCTTACATATTGAGATACCCGCCCACAACATCCATCCCATGCCATCAAAGAAAGGCCTCTCGCTCGACGAAGCTGCCGCGAATTTCGCATCCGAATTGGTATCGGCTTCACCAGAGTTTGATATAGTTCTGCTTGGTATGGGGCCAGACGGTCACGTAGCCTCACTATTTCCCGGAGCAAAAACGCAGAAGTACGGAAGCCTGGTTGTTACTGAGTCAAATTCACCCAAGCCTCCCGCTGAACGAATCTCTCTGAGCTTTGAAGCCCTTTCGAGTGCAAGGGAGGTTTGGTTCCTGGTGGCAGGCGAGGACAAGGCATGTGCTGTTTCAGAGGTGTTCGTCAAAAAGGAATTGCCAGCGGCACGTGTGACTGGGAAAGAGCTCACTCGCTGGTATCTGGATGCCGCAGCGGGTAAGAAACTTACTTTTTAGTTCCCTTTTTTGCGGTCGGCTTAGCCACCACTTTTGATTTGCCCTTAGCTGCAGAAGCCTTAGGTTTTGATTTCGGCGCTACCTTTGAAGCACGTTGAGTCTTAGGTTTGGTGGCCGGCTTTGCGGCGTTCTTTGAAACCGGCTTCGCAGTAGCTTTCTTTGCATCAGTCTTCGTAGCGGCCTTGGCGGTGGCTTTGGCGGGCTTGGCAGTCTTTGCGACTGGCTTGGCAGGCTTGATTGGCTTTACGGCTTTAGCTGCGGCGGCCTTAGCCGCTGCCACCTTTGCCGCAGCCGCTCTGGCAACTGCCAGCTTGGCCTGCTTGGTGGCCTCTTGGGCCAATTTCTGGCGTCTTTCTCGGATTGATGCAAGGGCCTCGTCGAGAAGTGCCTTGGCCTCATCAGAAGTTCTTCTCTCCTTAACGTACGCGAGGTGAGTCTTATAGGGCTCGTGCTTGGCCGTTTCAGGAGGGTTTTTCTTATCTTGCCCAGCTGGCATTCCACAGTTTGGACAGTCGATCAGGTCCGGAATCTCAACCGGGTCAATGTGAGCGGCGAACATTGGCTCTTGGACGTGCCCGTTTACGCAGTAATAGCTTCGCTGGACGCGCTCGGATTTAAATCCGCGGTACTGCTCGCCCATCGGGCCAGCTCCAACTCGAGAACCTCTTATTGCTGAACCGCCGTTAGCCAATGGTGTCCCCTAAAATCCGAATCTCGTGAATAGTCCAAGACCAACCACGGTGGATAGCCAAACCAGACCCAAAATAATCGTGATTCGGTTCAGGTTGCGCTCTGCAACTCCTGATGATGAAACGTTGGAAGTGACCCCACCGCCAAACATGTCTGAGAGTCCGCCTCCGCGCCCTTTGTGAAGCAAAATCATAAGGATAAGCAACAAGCTAGTGATAGCAAGAAGCACCTGGAGGGCTATTTGAATGGCGGCCATGAATTTACCTGTTCTATTTTTGGTACTAGACGATTATAAGGTGACATGCTTCTGGAAGCGGCAGATACCGGTGAATTCATCGACATCTAAGCTCGCTCCACCAACCAGAACCCCGTCAACCTCCTCAGAAAGCAAGAAACCCGCCACATTGGCACTTTTTACAGATCCTCCGTAAAGAATGCGGGTTGCCGCGGCTACTTCCTCAGAAACAAGCTCATTGATTGATTCACGGAGCTTTTTGGCAACTTCCGCTGCCTGCTCGGAGGTTGCGACCTTTCCGGTACCTATAGCCCAAACCGGCTCATAGGCAACCACGAACTCGCCAATGTCTTTATGCCCCTCAAGAGCTTTGGCGAGCTGCCTAACTGGAACAGCTGCCGCACCCTCAGATTCAAGCTCTTCGAGTGTCTCCCCGACGCAAATAATTGGTATCAGGTTGTGCTTGAAGCAAGCGGCAACCTTGGCCTGGATTACTTCGTCATCCTCGCTGTGATATTGCCGGCGCTCGGAGTGGCCAACCAGAACGTATCTAACATCAAGCTTTTTTAAGAAAGCTCCTGAAATCTCCCCCGTATAAGCGCCGGATTCGTACTTTGAAAGATCCTGTGCACCAAGAACCAGCTGAAGCTTGTCAGCATCAATAAGAGTTTGAACGCTTCGGAGGTCTGTGAAGGGAGGAAAGACCGAAACTTCTGCCTTGTCGTAGTCGTGGCCCACATCCTTTAGTGTCCATGCGATTTTCTGTACCAAAGCAATGGCCTGTTGGTGGTCAAGATTCATCTTCCAGTTGCCTGCGATCAGCGGTATACGGTCGCTCAATTTAGAACCTCCAGGCCTGGTAATGGTTTTCCTTCTAAGAATTCAAGACTAGCTCCACCACCGGTGGAGATATGATCAAAATCGTTGTCCGCAAAGCCCAGAGCACGAACAGCTGCCGCGGAATCTCCGCCGCCAACCACAGTGAACCCAGACAGCTGTTTCAGCGCCGTTGCAATTGCTTTGGTACCAGAGGCGAAGGCTTCAAACTCAAAAACTCCCATCGGCCCGTTCCAGAAACAGATTCTTGATCCGGCGATGATCTCTGCAAAGCGCATCTCAGAATCGGGTCCAATGTCCAACCCGATACCGGTTTTGCCGAAAGAAGTAGCTTCGAGCGCTTCGACTTTTGCAAGTTCGAACTCAGCGTCTGGTGCGAATTTTCCAGCCATCTTGATATCGGTTGGCAAAACTATGTTCACACCCAGTTGGCTTGCTCGCTCAAGGTACTGCT
Organism: Rhodoluna sp.; assembly: GCF_049276775.1. Taxonomy (GTDB): domain Bacteria; phylum Actinomycetota; class Actinomycetes; order Actinomycetales; family Microbacteriaceae; genus Rhodoluna. The sequence continues at coordinate 14,152 of NZ_JBASXC010000024.1, read as the reverse complement.
GCACTATTGGTATTTGATCCGCTTCAAGAAGGCTGGAGCCCACGCTCAACCCCTTTGCAGCTAGGAAAGTGAAAAGCATTCCACCGCCGATTACCAGATTGTCGACCTTTGGTAGCAGTGAACCTATGACTCCGAGTTTGTCGGAGACTTTTGATCCGCCAAGGACCACAGTGTATGGGCGATCCTCGGACGAGCTCAGCTGTTGAAGCACTCGGACTTCAGCTTCAACCAAGAGTCCAGCAGCTGATGGCAATAATTGAGCCAGTTCATAGACGCTTGCGTGCTTTCTATGTACTACACCGAAGCCATCACTAACGAACGCGTCTGCCAGGGTTGCCAGTTTGCTTGCAAAGGCCAGCCTCAGGGCCTCATCCTTACTGGTTTCTGCCTCGCTAAAACGGAGATTCTCGAGCACCGCTACTCCCCCGGGCAACAGAGCCTTGGCGGCCCCTTTGGCGTCGCTTCCAACGCTGTCGGATGCAAAGAACACTTCTTGATTGAGTAGCTCTCCTAGACGGAGCGCAACTGGACGCAGGGAATACTTTTGGTCAGCCTGGCCATCGGGTCGGCCAAGGTGTGAACAGATCAACACGCTAGCGCCCGCCTTTTGAAGCATCTGGATTGTTGGAAGCGCCGCAATGATGCGCCCCTCGTCGGCAATAACCCCGTCTTGAATCGGTACGTTCAAGTCGCAGCGCACCAGCGCACGTTTACCGGCGAGATCGCCGAGATCGGAAATAGTTCTCAAGGTTCTAAAGTTTGTTGGCTACCAAAACGGTTAGGTCAACAAGGCGGTTTGAATATCCCCACTCGTTGTCATACCAAGAACTGATTTTTACGGTTTGGTCAATTACCTTTACAAGACCAGCGTCAAAAATAGACGAGTGCGGGTCTGTCACGATGTCCGAAGAGACAATCTCATCCTCGGTGTATTTCAAGATGCCCTTGAGTGGACCATCGGCTGCCTTCTTGTAAGCCGCCTTGATCTCTTCGATAGTCACTTTCTTCTTGGAAAGCAGTGTCAGATCTGTGATGGAACCGGTTGGAACTGGTACCCGGAGAGCGTAGCCATCCAGTTTTCCCTTGAGCTCAGGCATTACAAGCCCGATGGCCTTGGCTGCTCCCGTCGACGAAGGAACAATGTTGATAGCGGCCGCACGTGCACGACGCAGGTCGCTGTGCGGCCCGTCTTGCAGGTTCTGATCGGCCGTGTAGGCGTGAACAGTGGTCATTAAACCGTTCTCAATCCCAAACTCATCATGAAAGACCTTAGCCAGAGGAGCCAAACAGTTTGTGGTGCAGGAGGCATTAGAGATGATGTGGTGCTTGGCTGGATCGTAAAGGTGCTCGTTTACTCCGATAACGAATGTGGCGTCCTCACCGGTGGCAGGAGCCGAGATAAGAACCTTTTTTGCCCCGGCCTCAATGTGCTTGATGGCGTCCTTAGCATCGGTGAAACGTCCGGTTGACTCGATTACGATGTCTACGCCGAGTCCGCCCCAACCAAGAGCGGCAGGGTCTCTTTCTGCCAGAACCTTGATTTTGTGCTTACCCACGATTATTGAATCGCCCTCGACGCTCACTTCTTGGTCCAGACGTCCAGTGACAGAGTCGTATTTCAAAAGATGAGCCAGGGCCTTGGGGTCCGAAAGGTCATTTACGGCAACAATCTCAAGATCTACACCCAAAGCGAGGGCGGCCCGAAGGTAATTTCTACCGATTCGGCCGAAGCCATTGATTCCTACTTTGATTGCCATGATTCTGCCTTTCCTAGGGCGCGCTACGCGCGGATTCTGTGTAAATTAGGTCCACGCGCCCTTGGGTGGAACAGCCTAGCTCAGACTAGCAGTATCCCCTTGGTTTGGCCTCTCGCGGCCTCAAAGCGTGCCTGAACGTCTCCCCAGGAGACGATGTTCCAGAAGGCGGCCACGTAGTCTGCCTTGACATTCTGGTAGTCGAGGTAGAAAGCATGCTCCCACATGTCAAGCATCAAAAGAGGCACGGAGGCAGCCACTAGGTTTCCCTGCTGGTCATAGAGCTGCTCGATAATCAGGCGCTGTCCGAGGACATCCCAGGCCAGAATTGACCAACCCGAACCCTGGATCCCCATCGCATTTGCGGTGAAGTGGGCCTTGAAACCGTCGTAGCTTCCAAAGAACTCGTCTATTGCACTGGCTAGTTCGCCGGTGGGCTTGTCGCCGCCATCGGGACTCAGGTTTTTCCAGAAAATCGAATGATTTACGTGGCCTCCGAGGTTGAAGGCAAGGTCTTTTTGGAGCTTATTGATCCATGTGAGGTCATTCTTCTCTCTGGCCTCGGACATTAGATCAAGGGTCGCATTTGCACCTGCGACGTAGGCCGCGTGGTGCTTGTCATGGTGTAGCTGCATGATTCGACCCGAGATGTGTGGCTCTAGTGCCGCGTAGTCGTATTCAAGGTCTGGGAGTGAGTAGTTGGCCATTTGTCTTGTCCTTTGTCTCGGGGTCTATTTCTATTATGCGTTGATTTGTGCTGGAGTAGTTAGTCGTTGTCCAAATCATCAGGTAAAAAAGCGTCGGTTCCTTCAATACCCAAATCCTCGGCCTTTTTATCAGCCATTGAAAGCAGTCTTCTGATGCGGCCGGCAACTGCGTCTTTGGTCATTGGTGGATTCGCTAGACGTCCAAGCTCATCGAGACTGGCCTGCTTATGCTTTAGCCTTAGCTCTCCCGCGTACTTTAAGTGCTCTGGGACATCGTCACCGAGGATTTCAATCGCCCTTGCAACTCTCGTTCCTGCTGCCACAGCCGCCTGAGCGGATCTTCTAAGGTTTGCATCATCAAAGTTAGCCAGTCGATTCGCGGTTGCCCGAACCTCCCGACGTAGCCTTAGCTCCTCCCACCTCAGAAGCTGCCCGTGTGCTCCCATTTGAGTTAGCATCGCGCTGATGGCGTCGCCATCTCGGATGACAACCCTGAACACACCGCGCACCTCACGGGGTTTCGCAATAATTCCAAGCCTCCTGGCAACACCCACAAGGGCCATTGCCACCTCATTCCCTGGTGCTGTTACCTCAAGAGCAGCCGACCTCCCGGGGTCAGTCAAAGAGCCGTGTGCCAAGAAGGCACCTCGCCAAACAGCCTGGGCTTCACCGATCGAGCCTGTGACAAGAGCAGCGGGTAGTCCCCTGGCGGGTCGTCCTCGGCTGTCCACTAAACCGGTTTGCCTTGCCAGGACTTCTCCCTGGCCAAGCACACGAACTTGGTAGCGATTTGTCTTTCGAATTCCACCTGCCGAAATGACTGCAAGTTCACTATCGCAACCAAACAGTTCAGTGAGGTCCTTTCGTATGCGTCTCGCAACTTGGGCGGAATCGACTTCTACTTCGATCACGACCTTGCCGGATACTAGGTGAAGCCCCCCAGCAAGCCTTAGAATCGTTGCAAGCTCAGCAGCGCGAACGCCGTTCTTTGCAACGTCAATTCTCGCTAGCTCGTCTTTGATGTCGGCGGTTAGTGCCAAGTTCTCACTCCTTACCAAGGTCACGGTGTCTGACCGTCACGTTGATCTCATTATTTCCGGAAAGCATTTCGGAAAGTTTGTTTGAAATTGCCACCGATCGGTGCTTACCTCCGGTGCAACCGATGGCAAAAGTTGCATAGTGTTTATTCTCACGAAGGTATCCGGCCAGAACAGGCTCAATTGCCTTGACGTAGCCGTCGATAAACTCCATGGCTCCGGTTTGACCCAACACGTACTCGCTGACTTGGGAATCAAGACCGGTAAAAGGCCGCAATTCCTCGTTCCAGAAAGGATTTGGTAGGAACCGCGCGTCCGCGACGTTGTCAGCGTCTGCCGGTATTCCATATTTGTAACCGAAACTTAAAACTGTAAGTTGCAGCTTGACTGTTGAATTTACAGAAAAGTGTTCTGCTGTTTTTGTGGAGAGCTGGTGGATGTTCAAATCAGAAGTGTCAATGACAACATCGGCAGATTCCCTAAGCGCCAGCAGCCTTTTCCGTTCTGCTGCTATTCCGTCCAAAATGGTGCCGTCCCCCTGCAGAGGATGAGGCCTTCTAACTGATTCGAATCTGCGAACTAAGGTTGCATCGTTTGCTTCCAGATATAGAACTTGAACCGCCACAGCCTTGCCACCAAGTAGTGAGAGGTTTTCCTCAAGTTCGCTAAAGAACTCTCCGCCTCGAACATCAATGACTACGGCGAGCCTTGGCACGGGATTTTTGGTGATGGTGAAAAGATCAGCTATCGGCCCAAGCATCTGGGGTGGTAAGTTATCCACCACATACCAGCCGAGGTCCTCTAGGGCGTTTCCAACGGTCGAACGGCCTGCGCCGGACATGCCGGTCACAATAAGCAGTTCATGGCCCATATTCTCAGGCATTCGTTGGGTCCCCTCGTTCTAGAAGAGTCTAACCAATTGGCGACACGCCCGAGACTTTCTTTTGGGACTACTTCAAGTGCTTCAGAATCTCTTCGGCAAGGGCCGGCCCGATTCCGGCAACGTCCGAAATCTCCTCGAGACTTGCAAGCCGAAGACGCTTTGCAGAACCGAATCTTCTTAGCAAAGCCGTCACCCTTTTTTCACCAAGGCCGGGGATCTCCAGAAGGGAGCTTGAGATGCTACTGGAGCGCTTCTTTCTTGAAGCCGTTAGTGCAAAGCGATGAGACTCATCCCGAACCCGCTGCAATAAGAACAACTCTTCGGAGCCCCTCGGCAAGATCACGGGGAACTCGGAACCTGGCAGCCAAACCTCCTCTAGTCTCTTTGCGAGGCCGCACAAGGAAAGCTCAGGAACGGGACTTTCGGCAATCGCCCTAGCCGCCGCTCCGACCTGAGGAATTCCACCGTCGACGACAATGAGTGAGGGTAGGTAGCTAAAGCGTCCATCGTCCAGAGTTTCTGGGTCCCGGAGGTATTTCAGTCTCCGACTTAGTACCTGGAAAATCGCGTCGGTGTCGTCAGCTGCGGACTCTATGTTGAACTGGCGGTACTGAGACTTCTTGGGAAGCCCGTCCTCGAAGACCACCATCGACGCCACGATATTCGTTCCAGACAAGTGAGAGACGTCATAGCATTCGATGCGTAGGGGTGCCTCAGAGAGATTTAGTGCTTTTGCAAGGGAACTGAGTGCTTCCGATCGCGATGTAAAGTCCGCGGTTCGTCTTGTCTTGTAAAGAGCCAGAGAATGTTCTGCATTTTCTAGTGCAGTTGCTGCAAGAGCTGCCTTATCACCACGTTTTGGAACGCGCAGCGAAACCGAGCTTCCGCGGGACTGTTCCAGGAACAGCTCTAAATCACTTGCGTCTTCGGGAAGGGCGGGAACCAAAATTTCCTTTGGAACACTGGGAGCCTCGACACCTTCGGAAGCGGTGTATGCGTAGAGAATAATTTGACGAACAAGCTCTTGAAGTGGTTGTTCGATTTCCTTGTCTACAACCCATGCTCGCACTCCCCTGATTCGGCCTCCCCGAACCGAAAACAACGAAACCGCCGCGGCCAGCTCATCGTGAGCGACGCCAAACAGATCGGCATCAGTCAGGTCGTTGAACACCACCGTGCTTTTTTCTAGAACTGTTTCCAAAGCCCCGATGTTGTCTCGAAGTCTTGCAGCGAGCTCGTAGTTCTGGGCTTCCGATGCCTTCTCCATTCGCTCCTGCAGAATTGCGACCTGTTTTGGATCCATTCCATTCATAAAGCCGACAAGTTCCTTGGCAATCTCGAGATGTTCCACTTCGTTTACCCGACCGACACAGGGGGCCGAACATTTGCCGATGTCCGCCAGTAGGCACGGGCGATTAGCTCGCTTTGCGGAGTTATAGACGCCCGCAGAACAAGACCTAATTGGATAAACCCTTAGCAAAGTATCAAGTGTCTGCCTGATTGCCCAAGCCTGCGTATAGGGACCAAAATACTTTATGCCCTTGAGGTCACGATTGCGGGTGACAAAGACCCTTGGCATTTTCTCGTTAAGCGAAACAGCGAGATAGGGATAGGACTTATCGTCCTTAAAACGAACATTGAAAGGTGGATTAAATTCTTTTATCCAGGTGTACTCCAACTGAAGAGCTTCAAACTCGGTTTTTACTATCGTCCAATCAACATCGGAAGCCGATAGCACCATCCGCTTCGTTCTCTCGTGGAGTGAATCAACTGGCACGAAATAGCTTTGAAGTCTGGCGCGAAGGTTTTTCGCTTTGCCAACATAGAGAACTCGACGCTTGTCATCGAAGAAGCGATAGACCCCTGGTCTAGTTGGGATCTCGGATGTCTTTGGTCGAAACGAAAGATCGCTTGCCATTTACTTAAGAATTTCCTTTAGGAAGGTACCGGTGAAGCTAGCTTTGTTCTTGGCAACCTGCTCGGGAGTGCCCTCGGCGACCAGCTCTCCGCCCCTAAAGCCACCCTCTGGACCCAGGTCAATAATCCAGTCGGCAGACTTGATAACGTCGAGATTATGTTCGATTACGATCACGGTGTTGCCTTTTTCGACCAGAGAATTTAGAACCAGTAAGAGCTTTCTTACGTCTTCGAAGTGGAGCCCGGTGGTTGGCTCGTCAAGTACGTAGATAGTTCTGCCGGTTGATCGGCGCTGTAGTTCCGTTGCCAGCTTGACTCGCTGGGCCTCGCCACCCGAAAGCGTGGTCGCGGATTGGCCAAGTCGGACATAGCCAAGCCCAACATCAACCAAGGTGCTCAAATACCTAGAAATCGAAGAAATCGCTTCAAAGAAAGTGGCCGCCTCCTCGATGGGCATTTCCAGAACATCCGAGATTGATTTTCCCTTGTACTTAACCTGAAGAGTTTCTCTGTTGTATCTAGCTCCGTGGCACACCTCACAAGAGACATAGACATCCGGTAGGAAGTTCATCTCAATTTTTAGAGTGCCGTCCCCACTACACGCCTCGCAACGGCCTCCCTTGACGTTGAATGAGAATCTCCCCTGCTGGTAGCCGCGAGCTTTAGATTCAGACGTTTCGGCAAACAGTTTCCGGATGTGATCAAAAACCCCAGTGTATGTAGCGGGGTTAGATCTTGGCGTTCTACCAATTGGATTTTGATCGACGTGGACTACTTTGTCTAGCAAGGGCAAGCCGGTAATTCGGGTGTGCTTTCCAGCTACAAGTTTGGCTCCGTTCAGTGAGTTTGCCAAGACGTTGTAGAGGATGTCGTTAACCAGCGTTGACTTTCCGGAGCCGCTGACCCCAGTGACCGCGATGAATGTTCCGAGTGGGAAACTCACGGTCAGGTTCTTAAGGTTGTTTGCCCTCGCGCCAACAACAGAGAGGCTTCGCTTCGTGTCTACTGGTCTTCTATTGGAAGGGGTTTGAATTTTGCGACGACCGGACAAGTAATCGCCGGTTATGGATTGCTTGTTCTTAAGCAGTTCCTTGTAAGGACCGGAGTGCACTACTTTTCCGCCATTGATTCCTGCGCCGGGACCAATGTCCACCACCCAGTCCGAGGTTCTTATCGTGTCCTCGTCATGCTCTACGACAATCAGGGTGTTACCAAGTTCTCGAAGTTTCACAAGGGTGTCAATGAGTCGACGGTTGTCGCGCTGGTGCAAACCAATTGAAGGCTCGTCCAGGACGTAAAGAACGCCTGTAAGTCCCGAACCAATTTGAGTTGCTAACCGAATTCTTTGGGCCTCACCGCCCGACAGAGAACCTGCAGATCGCTCCAAGGATAGATAGTCAAGCCCAACGGACATCAAGAAATCCAGTCTTGCCCTAATTTCGCGCAGCACCTGAGCCGCGATCTTCTCGTCTCGTTTATCTAATTTTATTCTGGCAAAAAATTCCACACAGTCGCCCAGACTAAGCGCGGCAACTTCTGAAATAGAGGTGTCCGCAACTTTAATGGCTAGAACTTCCGGACGAAGTCTTGCTCCTTCGCAAGACGGGCAGGGAATTTCTCTTAGAAATCCCGCCCACTTGCCACGGGCGTAGTCATTTTCGGACTCGAGATACTTGCGTTCGATGTAGTTCAAAACACCCTCGAAGCCGGTGGTGTATCTAAGCTCCCGGCCGTATCGGTTTTTCCATCGGACTTGAACATCGAAATCATTGCCGTGCAGAACTGCATACTGCACCTCTTCCGGGAGGTCTTGCCACGGTGTCTTTAGTGAAAAGCCGAGGTCTTTTGCAAGGCCCTGCAACATTCTTGAGAAATAGTGGAATAGGCCTTTTCCTTGGGTGGACCAGGGAATGATGACCCCATCAATAATCGAAGCCTCGGGGTCACCGATGACCAAGTCCGAGTCCACCGCCATTTTGGTTCCCAGCCCCGAACACTCCTGACACGCCCCAAAGGGTGCGTTGAAGGAAAATGTTCTCGGCTCGATTTCAGTAATAGCTAGCGCGTGGTCGTTTGGACAGGACATTTGCTCTGAAAAGCTCCGCCTTGAATCAGCTCCCTTCCGGTCAACAAAATCAATGGTCACCTTGCCACCAGCGAGCTTCAGTGCGGTCTCAATCGAATCGGTTAGGCGCCCAATAACCCCTGTCTTGATTGCGAGTCGATCAACAACAACAGCTATGTCATGTTTATAGGACTTTTTTAGAGGCTTGGCGTCTGCCAGAGTTATTGTCTCGCCGTCAACCATTGCCCTTGCGTAACCCTGGGCAATCAGGTCCTTGAATAGGTCTGCAAACTCTCCCTTTTTCTGATCCACGAGTTCGGCTAACACTTGAAACTTGGTGCCCTCCGGATTCTCTAGAATCTGGTCAACAATTTGTTGAGGAGTCTGTTTGACGATTTTCTCGCCGCACTCCGAGCAATACGGGACGCCAATCCGTGCCCAAAGCAATCTGAGGTAATCGTGAATTTCGGTTATCGTTCCAACCGTTGATCGCGGATTTCGGTTTGTTGATTTCTGATCAATAGAAACCGCTGGGCTGAGACCTTCTATAAAATCAACGTCGGGCCGATCTACCTGTCCTAAGAACTGTCTCGCGTAAGCGGAGAGCGACTCAACATAGCGCCTTTGACCCTCGGCGAAAATTGTGTCGAACGCCAACGAGGATTTTCCCGATCCAGATAGTCCTGTGAATACAACGAGTGAGTTTCGGGGCATCTCAACTGTCACGTTTTGCAGGTTATGAACTCGCGCGCCCTTGACGACAAGGTTATCGAGGGAGCTATCTACCTTGGGATTCACGAGTACCAGCCTAATCGCCAGCTAGAGCCCTACTTGATGTGTCCGGCCCGCTTCATCTGGCGAAGTTCGTGCTTTAGCTCGCCGATTTCATCTCTAAGCCTCGCCGCCAGTTCAAACTGCAGCTCCTTGGCCGCGTGCCTCATCTGAGCATCCAGGTCAATAACCACGGCCATGATCTCATCCTCCGCCATTGCCGCTATTCCCCTGGTTGAGCGAAGTGGAACAGCCTGCTTCTTTTTTCCTTTTCCAGAGCCAAACTCGGCGATCAGTTCGGCAGTATCAAGCTCTTCCCGTTCGAGCTGATCAGTAATGTCGATAATCTTCTTTTGGAGCGGCCGGGGATCAACACCTCGAGCCTTGTTGTACGCAACCTGCTTTTCTCTCCGGCGATTAGTTTCATCAATGGCCTTTTTCATAGAGTCGGTGAGGTTATCGCCATACATGTGTACTTCACCATTTACGTTTCTAGCAGCTCGTCCAATGGTTTGAATGAGCGAAGTTGATGACCTCAAGAAGCCTTCTTTGTCGGCGTCGAGAATTGCAACCATCGAGACCTCAGGCAGGTCAAGACCTTCCCGGAGCAAGTTGATTCCGACTAGAACATCGAAGACTCCCTGTCGAAGTTGTCGCAAAAGCTCCACTCTTTTTAGGGTGTCAACATCAGAGTGCAGATAACGAACCTTGACACCAGACTCGGACAGATAGTCAGTTAGCTCCTCGGCCATCTTTTTGGTAAGCGTAGTCACGAGGACACGCTCCTGCTTGGCAGAGCGCACGCGTATTTCCTCCAGCAGATCATCAATCTGACCCTTGGTTGGCTTGAGAATAATTGCAGGGTCAACGAGGCCAGTTGGTCGAATGATTTGTTCAACCACGGCGTCCACTACATTCATTTCATACTTGCCCGGAGTTGCCGAGAGGTAAACGGTCTGCCCGACGCGTTCCTGAAACTCCGCCCACTTCAAAGGCCGGTTATCTAGGGCTGATGGCAGTCGGAAGCCGTGCTCAACCAGGGTACGTTTTCTAGATGAGTCGCCTTCATACATAGCACCAATTTGAGGCACGGTAGCATGAGACTCATCAATGACTGTAAGAAAATCGTCGGGAAAATAGTCCAGTAAACAAGATGGCGGTTCACCTGGTTGGCGCCCATCGATGTGTCTGGAGTAGTTTTCAATCCCAGAACAAAAACCGAGTTCGCGGATCATTTCAAGATCAAAATTAGTTCTCATTTTGATTCGCTGTGCTTCAAGTAGCTTGCCCGCAGATTCAAACTCCCTTAGCCTCTCGGCCAGCTCGTTCTCAATCGCCTCTATTGCCCGACCCATCTGGGTTGGGGATGCCACGTAGTGACTGGCTGGAAAAATTGCAACGGCGTCGAGCTGCTTGATGACATCACCGGTCAAGGGGTGCAGCGAGTAGATCGCCTCGATTTCGTCACCAAAGAACTCCACCCTGGTGGCGAACTCGTCGTAAACGGGAATTATTTCAAGGGTGTCCCCCTTGACCCGGAAGTTCCCTCGCGAGAAGTCGAAGTCGTTGCGCTGGTACTGCATGGCAACAAACTTGCGAATAAGGTCATCTCGATCTAAGGACTGACCGACCTGCAGTGGGATCGATTGTTCTAGATATTCCTTCGGGGCTCCAAGACCGTAGATGCAGGACACCGTGGAAACCACAATGACGTCCCTTCGAGACAGCAAACTCATGGTTGCTGAATACCGAAGCCTCTCAACCTCTTCGTTTATGCTCGAGTCTTTCTCAATAAAGGTGTCGGTCTGCGGTACGTATGCCTCTGGCTGGTAGTAGTCGTAGTAGCTTACGAAGTACTCAACGGCATTATTGGGGAACATCTCGCGAAGCTCCGTGACAAGTTGTGCCGCCAGGGTCTTGTTGTGGGCCATCACTAGAGTTGGTCGTTGAAGCGCCTCAATGAGCCATGCAGTGGTTGCAGATTTACCGGTTCCGGTTGCTCCCATAAGGACAACGTCTTTTTCACCCGCGAGAATGCGACTCGTTAGCTGGGCGATAGCTTCTGGCTGATCACCAGCGGGTTGGTAATCGCTTATTACCTTAAACGGGGTGAAGGACCTGGTTCTGTCCATCAGGTTTGCTTCCTCGGTAAAGCCAACTGAATTCTTTCCCACAGAGCATCTACTTGAGTGCCGAGCTGCTCATGGGTTCCGGAGCTATCAATCACGGCATCGGCAATAGCTTCACGCTCTTGCCTTGATGCCTGGGCATGGATGCGGTCTTTGGCTTGGTCAGTGGTAAGGCCTCTGGATTTAACTATGCGAGCGATCTGATTGTCAACTCCCGCCTCTACCGTGACTATCATGTCAAACTGGTAGTCGACATTTGCCTCCACCAAAAGTGGAACTGCGTAAACCACCACCATCTTTTTACTTTCAGCAATCAGCTGGGTCGTCCGAGTTTTGATGAGAGGGTGCAGTATCGACTCAAGTTTTAGCCGTCTATCTGGATCGGCAAAGATAATAGCTCCAAGCTTCTCACGATCCAGTTCTCCATTGTCCGATAAAACTTTTTCCCCGAACTCCTCAACAACGGTGGATAGCCCTGTAGATCCGGCCTTAACTACTTCGCGGGCCACTTGGTCGGCGTCAATAGTTTCCGCTCCGTGGGAAGCGAGCAGTTTAGCAACGGTGGATTTACCCGATGCTATACCGCCTGTTAAGCCAATTAGAAACACGGTACAAGCCTACAAACAAAGAAACGGGGACCAGACATTCGCTGGCCCCCGTTCTATTAGGACTTGGATTACTCTTTGTCGCTGAGCTTATCGCGCAGTGCGCTAAGTGACTCATCCTCAGATAGAGTTCCCGCGCTTGCGGTGTCAGCCGTTTCACTGGTGTGAGACTCTGACGCGTTTCCTTCAGAGGCTGCAGGTGCATCAGGAAGAGTAGCAGCAAGCTTGTTCGCCTCGGCAACCTGTTTCTTGTGCTCTTCCCAGCGCACGTTGGCCTCGGAATATTCCTTTTCCCATTTAGCCCTTGCCTCTTCGTGACCTGGCTGCCATTCACCGGTTGCGGCGTCAAAACCTTCAGGGTACTTGTACTGCCCCTTGTCGTCATACTCGGCATACATTCCGTAGAGAGCTGGATTGAAGTCGGTACCCTCAGGGTTAACTTCCTCCAAAGCCTGCTTGAGCGAAAGCGAGATACGGCGACGATCCAGATCGATGTCAATCACCTTTACAAACACGTCCTGGTTGATAGCAACTACCTGCTCGGCAAGCTCAATGTGCTTCGTGGAAAGTTCAGAGATGTGAACGAGTCCTTCGATGCCATCAGCTACTCGGACAAATGCGCCGAACGGAACGAGCTTGGTGACCTTTCCAGGAGCATACTGACCGATTGAGTGGGTGCGAGCAAATACCTGCCATGGGTCTTCCTGTGTTGCCTTTAGCGACAGTGAGACCCTCTCACGGTCTTGGTCGACTTCGAGCACCTCAACGGTGACTTCCTGACCAATCTCAACAACTTCAGAGGCGTGCTCAATGTGCTTCCAGGACAGCTCTGAGACGTGTACAAGTCCATCGACTCCACCTAGGTCAATGAATGCACCAAAGTTGACAATCGAAGAAACAACACCTGTGCGGATCTGGCCCTTGGCAAGATCGGCTAGGAAAGTTGAGCGAGAAGCAGATTGGCTCTGCTCCAAAAGCGCACGACGAGAAAGAACCACGTTGTTTCGGTTCTTGTCAAGCTCCAGAATCTTCGCTTCAACTTCCTGGCCAAGGTATGGACCTAGGTCACGAACGCGGCGAAGTTCAATCAAAGACGCCGGTAGGAATCCGCGCAGCCCGATGTCAACAATCAGACCACCCTTTACAACTTCGATGACGGTACCGGTGACGGTGCCATCGGCTTCCTTCACCTTTTCAACGTCACCCCACGCGCGCTCGTAGAGGGCGCGCTTCTTGGAGAGAATTAGTCGGCCTTCCTTGTCTTCCTTCTGAAGAACAAGTGCCTCGATCTTGTCGCCAACCGAGACGATGTCCCCCGGGTCAGCGTCATGGCGAATAGAAAGCTCACGGGAGGGAATAACACCCTCGGTCTTATATCCAACGTCGAGTAGAACCTCGTCGCGGTCAATTTTTACAACGGTGCCCTCAATTAGGTCTCCGTCGTTGAAGAACTTGAGGGTCTTTTCGACTGCAGCTAGAAATTCCTCAGCGGTGCCGATGTCGTTTACAGCTACCTGCTTGGGTGCCTTTGCGGTCGTTTCGGTGGTCATAGAGATAGTGACTCCATTTTTTGTTTTCTCAGGTCGCAATGGTGTTCAAAACCTTTTTTCAAAAGATGAGCTCCACCGCAACAGCGGATAAGGGTTATGCGCCTAGGCGCCCTACAAGCTTAGCGACAATAGTGAAGCCTGACAAAGGCTAGTGGCCAGCCTCGTCCCAGCTTCGTCCGGTCCCAACCTGCACATCTAGGGGCACGGATAGCTCCACAATGTTTGACATCTTGTCCACAACCAGCTTCTTCAGAGTCTCCAGTTCGCCCTTGGCAACCTCGAAGACCAGCTCATCGTGAACCTGCAGCAGCATTTTGGACTTCAGACCTGTGGCTAGCATCTGGACTTGGATTGCATTCATCGCAAGCTTCATGAGGTCCGCAGCAGTGCCCTGAATCGGTGCGTTTAGAGCCGCCCGGCGTGCATTTTCCCTCACTTGGAAAATCGAGCTATTTAGGTCATCAAACGGCCTTCTTCGGCCATGGAGGGTTTTGGTATACCCAACCGCCTTGGCGTCTTCAACTACCTTGGCCAAATAGCGCCTAACTCCCCCAAATCTTTCGAAGTAGTCCTTCATGAGCTGCTTCGCTTCGGCGTTCGCAAGCCCCAGTTGCTTGGCAAGCCCGTATTCGCTAAGCCCATAGACCAGCCCGTAACTCATTGCTTTTACCTGGGCCCTCATGTCTGAAGTCACGGCGTTCGGCTCAACTCCAAAGATCCTCGATCCCACAAAC
>NZ_JBASXC010000023.1:0-12605 GCF_049276775.1 Rhodoluna sp. | reverse complement strand
GTGCATCTTTCGGAGAAAGCATTCGGTTTTGTTTCAGTGGGTTTTCGATGATGACCTTGAGAGCTCCACGAATACCGATCAGGTTTGGAAGCAGGTATGCCCCACCCCAACCTGGAAGCAGTCCTAGAAATACTTCCGGCAGAGCAATAGCGGGAGCTGCCTTGTTCACGGTTCGGTAGTTGGCGTTTAGGGCAATCTCCAAACCCCCACCGAGAGCAAGTCCGTTTATGAAAACAAAAGTTGGCACCGGAAAGCTACCTAACTTTCCTAATGCAAAGTGCCCGAGCTCAACAAATAATCTTCCGGCTCTAGACGAGCTCAAGTTGCCAGCTTTGGAAAGGTCTGCCCCGGCTGCCAAGAAATAGGGCTTGCCAGTAATGGCAAGACCATGAATCTCTCCGTTTTTGGCACGCACCTCGAGTTGCTCAACTTTTTCTGAAAACTCTTTCAGAGTTAGTGGGCCAAGGGTTGAGGGCCTGGTGTGATCTTTGCCGTTATCCAAAGTCAGCAGGGCGAGAATTTTTCCTGAGGGAAGCCTCACATCCTGGACATAGGAATGGGTAATAACCTCATCCTGGTTCGCCCAGAGCTCCTCGAAGTGATCGAGTTTCATTACTTCTTTTTTCCGTCGAAGAACTCGTTTTCCCAGATGACAGTTCCGCCCATGCCAAGACCAATACACATGGTCGTAATGCCGTAGCGAACATCAGGCTGCATTTCGAACTGACGGGAAAGCTGGTTCATCAGACGAACACCGGAGGAAGCTAGTGGGTGACCAAATGCAATTGCTCCACCCCAGGCGTTAACTCTTTTATCGTCATCGGCAATCTTGAAGTGCTCAAGGAAAGAAAGCACCTGAACAGCGAAGGCTTCGTTGATCTCAAATAGACCGATGTCGTCAATCGAAAGTCCGGCTTTTTTCAGTGCCTTCTCGGTTGAAGGGATCGGACCGATACCCATGATCTCTGGCTCAACACCAGCAAAAGCAAATCCAACCATTCGCATGCGAGGCTTCAGGCCATACTGCTTTACTGCTGCATCCCCTGCGAGAAGTGAAACAGTTGCACCATCGGTCAATGGGGATGCGTTTCCAGCGGTGACTTTTCCGCTTGCTCTAAATGGGGTCTTCAGATCCTTCATGCCCTCAACTGTTGAGTCGGGTCGAAGGAGCTCATCACGATCAACAACCCTGACACCCTCTGCAGTTGTTGCAGAGATGGTCACTAGATCCTGCTGGATATAGCCATTCTCGTAGGCAGCGGCTGCGCGCTTCTGGCTTTGGACCGCAAATGCATCGGCGCGCTCTTTGGTTAGGACGGGGAACCGGTCGTGGATTTTTTCCGCGGTGTTGCCCATGTTTAGGGCTTCTGGATCAACCAGCTTTTCAGCTATAAACCTAGGGTTTGGGTCGGCCCCCTCGCCCATGGGGTGTTTACCCATGTGCTCAACGCCACCTGCCAAAACCACATCGTAAGCGCCAACGCCAATAGCCGATCCGGTCATGGTGACGGCAGTCATCGCCCCCGCACACATCCGGTCGATAGCAAAACCAGGAACAGAAAGCGGTAGGCCTGCAAGTAGGGTCGAGGTCCGACCGATGGTCAGTCCCTGGTCACCGGTCTGAGTGGTTGCAGCAATTGCAACATCATCAATTGATTCCTTCGGCAGGTTCGGGTGACGGTCAAGCAGTCCAATCATGGACTTAACGATTAGATCGTCTGCTCTGGTGTTCCAGTAGACTCCCTTTTCTCCGGCTTTTCCAAAGGGCGTGCGAACTCCATCGACAAAATAAGTGTTTTGCATTTTTTTACGCTTTCGCTTTCTTTAGGGTTTCGCGACGCTTGGATTCTGATCCGAATGCAAGATCTGATCTAATCAATCCTTCAGAAAGTCCAAAGGCATCAACTAGGTCAAGAGCGTGCGGCTTTAGTCTTCCCAAGAGTCTTCCATCAATGTACTCCGTGATGGCCTCCGCTCGCTGAGCGTTGAGGCGTCCATTCATCAGGTACCAGGCAAGGTTTTCTTCCAGCAGAGTAAAGCCAAAGAGGTCTCTCAGCCAAGTCATGACCTTTAGGGTCTCCGGGTTCTTGATCTTCTTCAGTGCCGAGGTGAATGCCTCCCACTGAATCAACTCACCGTGAGCCTTAGCGGCCATAATCAAATCGTTCTGGTGGCGGTTGAACATCCGCTCAGCCTCAACCGGGTCCTTCTTTCCGGAGTGCTTTAGTTCGTTAGCAAGCCTTGCGATCATAGTGTGGACGCGGTCGGTTAGCAGCTGGTGCTGGTGCTCTTCGTCTCGAACAAAACCAATCGACCTTGCGGTTGATCCGAAGTCAGTGAACTTCTGAGCAAGACCGCGGAGTCCTCCGCGGTTGAATGCAACATCGCCAACCTGCTCAACAACATACTGAGCCAGCGTTCCAAAATCAGGAGAAGCAAAAGCCTTCGAGTAATCAGAGAGTAGTCGCTTGGCAACCAGCTGAAGTAGAACGTTGTTGTCTCCTTCGAAGGTTGCGTAGACATCCAGATCGGCACGAAGACCAACCATGCGGTGCTCGGCCATAAAGCCCTGACCGCCACAGGCCTCACGAGAAATCTGAATGATGTCCAGTGCGTTCCAGGTTGATAAAGCCTTGGACGCAGCGGCAACCGTTTCCAAATCGGCACGGGTTGAATCGGTGTCGTTTCTTCCGCTGAACACTTCGTCAAACTGCTCGAGAAGTTCTAGGTGAGCGAATGCTTGAGCGTAGGTTCGGGCTAGTGCTGGAAGCAGTCTTCTCTGGTGGCGACCGTAGTCCATGAGGACGTGCTCTTCACCCGACTGGGAAGGGAACTGACGACGCTCATTCGCGTAGCGAATGGCGATGGTCAGTGCAATTTTTTGGGCATTAGTAACGCCACCGGTGATTGACACTCTTCCCTGAACCAAAGTTCCGAGCATGGTGAAAAATCTTCTTCCCTTGGACTCGATCGGGGATGAGTAGTTGCCGGCCTCGTCAACACTGCCGTAGTTGTTTAGCAGCCAGCGACGTGGGATTCGAACGTTGGTGAAGTGAAGTCTTCCGTTGTCGATTCCGTTGAGGCCTCCCTTGATACCGTCGTCGTCCCCGCCAACTCCCTCGAGGAAGTTACCGTTGTCATCGCGAAGTGGGACATAGAAAGCGTGAACGCCATGGTTTTCACCCTTGGTTATCAGCTGCGCAAAAACAACCGCCGCTTTGCCGTGAAGGGCGGCGTTACCGATGTAGTCCTTCCAGGCGTGACGTGAAGGGGTGTGAATTACAAACTCTTGTGTTGCCTCATCAAAGGTTGCTGTGGTTCCGATGTTTGCAACATCGGAGCCGTGACCGGTTTCGGTCATTGCAAAAGCGCCTGGAGTTTCGAGACTGATCACCTTAGGAAGAAGTTCCTTGTGGTGCTCGTCAGTTCCTAGATACAAGATTGCAGCACCAAAAAGTCCCCACTGAACTCCGTACTTGATCTGAA
Source organism: Rhodoluna sp. (assembly GCF_049276775.1). GTDB lineage: Bacteria > Actinomycetota > Actinomycetes > Actinomycetales > Microbacteriaceae > Rhodoluna. Next base: position 9,119 of record NZ_JBASXC010000023.1, on the reverse strand, counting down.
GCGAAGGGTCAGCAAAAACCAGCTCTTCAAAAACTGTTAGTGAGCCCCCGGGATCGGCGTTGCCGCCAACGACCTTCGGGAAACCGTAAGAGGTGGCGCCCTCGGAGACCAGCATCTTCAGCTGACTAAGGACGCGCTCTCTGTGCTCATGATGGCTCAGGCCAGGAATTTGCCACATCTCGGGCTTCTCGCAGATCTTCCGAGTGGCAAGGCGAATGTCTTTCCATTTGCCAAGCAGCATCTCGCCGACTTGTTCTACGTCCAGTTTTGGCAGGGTTTCGCTTTTCATGAAGCACTCCTTCGTGTTGACATGAGTCTATGCACCGCTAAATCACTGGGGAAGACGGGTCCCCAAAGTCTGTAACTAACTACAAGCTTCGGAATATGGCCGAATTGTTCTTTGTAGGTATCCTACAAAAAACTCATGCATATCTTGGAGAGCTAATTTCCCTCGAACTCGACCGGTTTCTTGGAGAGGTAGGACTCCATGGCACGCCTGGCATCGTTTGATGAGGCAAGGCGAGCAAGGCGCTTACCAACAAAGGCATCCTCAGCCACCTCATCAGCTAGCGCAGCCCTTGCCGAGGCAAGTGTTGCTTGGACCGCGAGCGGCGCCTGAGAAGCAATCTTGTTGGCAATCTCCAGCGCGCGCTCAAACTGTGAGCCCTTGGCAACAATCTCGTTCACAATCCCCAAGCGGTGTGCCTCCTTGGCATCAAACTTTTCACCGGTGAGCAAATACTTCATGGCGTTTGACCAACCGGCCGATCTTGGCATGCGCTTGGACGCACCGCCGAAGGGAAGTATTCCTCGAGAGACCTCTAGCTGAGCAAATACCGCATCCTCAGATGCGACTACCACCTCGCTATTTAGCGCAAGCTCGACGCCGAGTGTGAAGCAGGTTCCCTGGATTGCAACAACTATCGGCTTAGAGCAAGACTTTGTCTGGATCCCCCAGGGATCCAGTCCGCCTTCTGGAACTAGAGAAAGCCCACTGGCATTTAGCCTCGGCGCAACATCGGCCAAGTCAAGACCCGCTGTGAAGTGGTCGCCAACCGCATGGACCAAACCAACTCTTAGCTTTGGGTCGGCATCAAGCTGGCCGTAGGCGAGAGAGAGTTGCTCGAGTAGTTCCATGTCCGCTGCATTGAATTTGTCGGCACGGTTGAGCCCTATAAGAAGTACATGGCCCTTTTTTTCAACAAGTATTTTTTTCTCGCCCATACTTTTTACTCTAGCGGGGAAGATGGGCCTCGATGAGCGCAATGATCTCTGGGTTGTCTGGCTTTACCGGGGGGCGGAAGCGGTGAATGTCTCCGTTAGGTAAGACTAGAAACTTCTCAAAGTTCCAGGCCACCGGGCCTGCAAGTCCAACTCCGTCCTTGGTTTTGGTTAGCTCTTTGTATAGATCGTGTGCGTTCTTACCGTTCACCTTTACCTTCTCGGTCATTGGAAATGTAACACCCCAAGTCGTCGAGCAATACTCGGCAATCTTTTCTGATTTACCCAGCTCCTGAAGGAACTGGTTTGATGGAACTCCTAAAACGGTAAAGCCCCGATCTGAGTACTTTTTGTGCATGGCCTCCAGCGCCTCATACTGAGGAGCTAGCCCGCAACGCGAGGCTACGTTCACCACCAGTACCACTTTGTCGGCGAAGTCATCGAAGCTGGCTTTGGAGCCATCCAGCATGGTCAGCTCTAGGTTTTTGATTGTCATATCCTGATTCTAAGTCTCTAAACGGTAGATTTATCTAGCTACCCAAAGCTTCACCAAGGAAAAAGGTCCTTTTTGCATATCGCACTGTTCATGGATCAGCACCCACATTCGCTGGGTGGGGTTCAAACATCAGTAATGCTTCAGAAGAAGTATCTAAACCGCAACGGCGTTGAGGTAACCATATTCGCTCCCAAATCTAAGAGAGCAGTTGCCGACCCAAGTATCAAGGTCATACCTTCTAGCTACCCAACCATTGGTCGAGAGTATTCGGTTGTTTGGTCACTTCGAAAAGCTGCCAAGTTCTGCCAAAAGCAATACGAGTCAGAGAAGTATGACCTGGTTCACCTGCAGGGGGACTTTGCAGCTGCTAGTCTCGCGATCGAGCTGGCCAAGTCTCGAAACCTGCCCCTTGTTTACACCGCACACACCAACATTGACGTGATGGCCAACAAGCTGGTTGGTAAACCAATGAAGATACTTTTTCTCAGATTCTTCACCTGGCAGCACGCCACCTTCTTGAAGATCCCCAATCGACCGAGGGTTAATGACGCTTTCGAATACATGGAATTTATTCACCGCAACATGGAAAAGGTCATCGCCCCATCAAGACACTTCGCAGAACTTCTCAGAAAAAGAGGGGTTGCGGACAGCAGCGAGGTCATCATCACGGGAGTTGATGATGACTTGGTTCAAGATGTCAAAAGAACAGCTCCAACACCCCAAAAGCCAGTCCACTTTGTCTGGGCCGGAAGAATGCAGCCGGAAAAAAGAATCCTTCAAACCATCGAGGCTTTCGCCAAGGCCAAAACCAACGCCACCTTGAGCATCTATGGCTTTGGCCCGCTGGAGCGAGCCGCTAAGAACCTGGTTCGGGCGAGGGTTCTCACCAAGCGCATCAAGTTCTATGGAAAGCTCCCACACCGAGAAATCCTTCAGGTTTTTGCTGACGCCGATGTGTTGATGCAAACCAGTATTGATTTTGAAACTCAAGGGCTAACCGTTTATGAAGCTGCTGCGGTTGGAACACCCGCTCTGCTTTGTGATCCAAAAATTGCAGCCGAGATGCCGGCGGGTACCAGCTGGGTTGATGACACCGGCACCATAGGTGGGCTTGCAAAAACCATCAAGCTAGCCAACAAGCAAATCTCCGAGGGTGATACCAAGAGACAAACCCTGGCGGATAACAAGTGGTTATACCAATCTCAGATCAGCCAAAGAACAATTGCTCTCTATAAGCAAATGATTGCCGATCACGCAAAGTGATATCTGTAGTTCAATTACTTTCTAGTTAAGTGTTTCAACGTAGGTCAAAATCGCCTTCGCCTTGGTGGCGGCTGACTCAATTAGTGGAGCTACGGTGACAAGAAGCAGCGGGTCATCCATCAAAGATTCCGGATCCCACTGACTGAAGTTCTCGCCCATGGCAACCATCGAGTTTCCGAAATCCTCCATGAGGTACTCGTAAGTTTCATCCCCACAATCCGAAGCGGTTAGCAAGCGCTCTCCGATAACCAGGTATCTGGGCCCCGACTCTCGAACGGTTCCAATGGCGTTGGCAAGTTCCCCGAGATCCTCGGTCAAAGACGCATATCCAATGGCACCAGTGGTGGTTTGAACCAAGGCATCGGCTTCGTTGACAACCGTGAGTGTGTTGGCTCGATCAATTTCAGAAACCGAGCCGCTCAGGCAGAAGGGGTCCTTAGACCTATCTTCCTCTGCTGTTAGGGCGGCGATTGTGTTGTTGACAAAGTTAACACCGGTATTTATCCAGGTGTTGCCTCCGAAGATTACGTTGCCCAGCAAAGAAACAATTGCGAAAGTTCCAACAAACCAAACCCAGGTTGGCAAGCCCTTAGCCTTCTTCTTAGGTTCGACTGGCTTTGCCGGGATTGGTTCTGGGGTTTGCTCGGGCGGGGTTTGCTCGCTCATTATTTTTCTTCTCTCACTGTCTTGGAACAGTCTAATAAAGCTGCGGTTGGGAATCGTCTCTTGGGTAAGGCTTTCTTGATTACGGGTCCCTTAACGGAGTTTGCCCACAATCACCGCCGGTGGTTGTGGGCAAAGCCACTCTGGAAGTTTCCTTCTAGCGACCCGCCATCTGATCGGCGGTTAGAGTTCCACCGTTTTCAGCTGCCAACTCAAAGGCTGGAAGGTGTGAATCTAGCGATGCGCTTCTTAGGTTTCCAAGCACCTTGAGTAGATTCGAATTGGTGGTTCTTGCAATTAGATTGTCGTATAGCTCGACGTTTAGAACTTCACCCTCTGCCCAAGCCTCGGCCGCAGTTGTCAGATCTGCTTATCGCCCTTCTAAAAGTCGCGACGGTCGCAACAACTACTATGAACTGAACAAAGACGCACCCCTTGGACACACCACCAGCCAAGGCAAAACAGTTGACCAACTAATCGCTACCCTCAGCGAGTTGGGTCAAGGGTAGGGAAAATCACTCAGTTCACTAGAATGAAAATACAGGAATCGTTTTTCTACTGTTTGGGATTTCGAGTTGTCCGAGTGAACGGGAAATAAACAATGCTCTTAGAGGCAGCTATCACCAATGCCACCTCCGCACCGGTTCTAGCCTTTGTGCTTGGACTTCTAGCGGTAGCACTGAAATCCGACCTTCGACTTCCAGAAGCTCTCTACCAGGGTCTTTCTATTTACCTCCTTCTTGGAATTGGTATCAAAGGTGGTGTTGCTCTCTCGGAAGCAAACCTCCAAGAGGTTTGGCTACCAATTCTTGGAACACTCGGGCTTGGAATCTTGATTCCATTCATGGCCTTTTGGCTGGTTGGAAGACTAACCAAACTGGATGTTGTCAATAGGGGTGCTTTAGCAGCTCACTACGGATCTACATCTCTTGTGACCTTCGGTGCGGCAATTATCTTCCTTGAGTCCCAGCAAATTGAGTATGAGGGCTTTGTCACAACCTTGCTCGCGATCCTAGAAATCCCGGGCATCGTTGTTGGACTGATGCTTGCAAGTAGGGGCTTAGGTCGAGGTTTGAACTGGGGAGAATCCCTGAGGGAAATCATGACCTCGAAGTCCATCGTCTTGCTCGCCGGAGGATTGGTTCTTGGGCTTATCACCGGCTCAAGTGGCTACGAAAGAATCGAACCGTTCTTCGGAGGGCTCTTCACCGGAATCCTTGCCCTGTTCTTACTCGAGATGGGTATCGTCGCGGGAAGGCGTTTGCCGGATGTCAAAAAAGCGGGAATAGGTCTTGTGGCGTTTAGCCTCGGCTTCCCGCTGCTTGCCGGAACACTCGGTGTTGTTGTTGGATCTCTCACCGGCCTTAGCCTTGGTGGCTCTGTGGTGTTAGGTGTCCTAACGGCATCGGCCTCTTATATTGCAGCTCCTGCTGCAGTAAGACTGGCCCTGCCGGAAGCAAGCCCCGGTGTTTATCTGACGGCAGCTCTTGGAATAACATTCCCATTCAATTTGATTTTTGGTATTCCGATTATGTTTGCAGTTGGACAACTGGTTGAAGGGTTGGGATTTTGAAGTATTCAAATAGGAAACTAATCACTGTGGTTTGTGAAGCAGCCCTTGAGTCCAGACTAATTAGAGACTGCATGGCCCTCGGTGCCAAGGGATACACCATCACCGATGCCCACGGTGCAGGCCCAAGAAACCAAAGAAACGGTGATCTTGAAGGCGGCAACATCAAGATTGAAATAATCACCGACGAACCAACGATTCAAAAGTTGGTTGAAAAATTAGAGCAAGAGTATTTCCCACACTACGCCGTTAGCTGCTGGGTTAGCGACGTGCAGATTCTTAGAGAAGATCGCTACTAATTCATCTGGCCTTTAGATAGGCAACTATTGCGTTGGCGTGACCGTGACCCATTCCGTGCTCGGTCTTTAGAAAAGCCACCTGCTCCATATGTGGCTTCGCTTTGTGTTTGGCTAACTGCTTGAACCAGTAGTCCATCGGCTTTCCATACTTTTGCCCAATGGAAGGAAAATAGCTGGCTGGGCCTTTCACTTTTTCAGTCACTTTGGCTCCTTAGTTCGAGATGTCGTGGAAATCTTATTCGTCAAAAGAGCGTTTCGGGGATTGCTTCTATTGCCAAAGTTAGCTCAGGGCCGTCGCTTCTAATCGAATTCACTAGATCAGACACCGTCCAGTGTCTCAAGTGTGCATCTGGTGCAAAGCCTTCAAACAGCGCCCTCACCTTCTCAACATCCTGCAAGGAAGGGTCCATCCACGCCTCATAGCGGTCAGCTGGCAAGAACATCGGCATCCTGCTGTGAGCTTTAGCTAGATCTCCAACTGCTTCCCGGGTCAAAATGGCAACGCTGTCTCTGGTTTCACCTTCTGGAGTGACCCAGCGATCTCGAATTGCAGCGAAAGCAAGAAGTCTCCCATCATCTCTAGAAACATAGATGGGCTGCCTAGGTTTGTATTGACCTAACTCGCTTGCCCACTCGTAGTATCCAGTTGCAGGAACAAGGCATCTTGATGTTCGAAAAGCTTTCCTAAAGGTTGGTTTCTCGTGAACCGATTCCGATCTTGCGTTGATGGCGTTTGACTGGCTTTTTTGTGCTTCCGCGCTCGTCTTACTCCACGGGGCAATTAGACCCCAAGAGGCAATTTCAATGTTGTCGTTCTTAACTAAGTACACGTCCTGAGTTGGCTTAATGTTCCAACTTTTTGGCAGTTCCTGATCCGGCAGTGTCGATGATCCGAACTGCTCGGCGACGTCAGAGAGCATCGCATCCATCGAAATACGCCCACACATAATCCAAACCTGTTTCTTACTGCACTTAGTCCTGGTCTGGTTTCTTTGGTTGCACTGACCAAATCCATGCAGCGAGTCCGCCGACCAAAATAATCGCAGCTGCCAATATCACAAGTAAATCACTATCCCGATACGCGTCGTACAGGCTCACCACAACAAAGAACAGGCTTAGGTAGCCAAGGAGTATCCAGCGGTTTCGCATGGAGAAAGACTACTGGCTCGATGGTGAGAAGCGAAGGCTGGGATTGTCCCTGAAGCAATTGGCGCGACCTTTGAGCTATTTGCATCCGATTGGTATTTTCAGACTATAAACGCGTCTATTTGTCGCTCAGAAAAGTTCGTGGCGTGTCTACTAAAGGCTGACTCGCTGATCCGACTGCTCCCACTATTGGACTGAATTGGGTCAGTGCACAAAATGTGCCGTCTAGTTCTTTTTTCCACGAACCAATCGCACAAGAAAAGCCAAGCTTGAGATGACACCGATGATGATCGCCGCAATCAACGCGAAGTATCCCAGGGCAAGTGCTGAAAACTCCTCGATAAGCAAACCTTCCTCATTGACATACGATTCAGAAGAGCCATAGAAGGCGATTAGTAAAACACCGACCAAGAGCAGCACGCCGGAAGTCGGGAACCCAAGTTTTTTTACTAACCTCATAACCCGAGAATACTATTGGTGAGACAAGAAGACTGTTTCCCCACAAAACTAAAAGAGATCCTCGAATTTCTGGAGGGGGTCTTTTAGCTTTGGAGCCTATCGGGCCGCCCATTCGAATAAAACAATTAATTTCTCCGCTTCTGATTCCAAATCAGGCTGAGAATCAAATCATGCGCCTTACAGCTTCGGCAGGCACAAGCATCCGGTTTCACCAACACAAGGTCTTGTGAAGTAGGCCTAGGGTCGAGGGCGAACGGGGTGGATTATTCCGTTTAGTAACAGGGATATTGGTGTGTGTCGAACAAGAAGCTTATATGTCACCAGGCCAATTCCGAAGGTTAGCAAACTGGTAAGCAGAATGTTGACGCCAACGGCTACACCTGCGATGCTGAAAGTAATAAGAAAAAAGAACACGAAAGGCAAATGGATTAGATAAATCCAATAGCTCGCATCTGAAACAAACTTGAGTGCGCGATTCTGCTTTAGTGCGAATCTGAGAAACAGCCCAATGGCTGCGTAGGTTCCGGAAACAACGGCCGTGCTATAGACCCAGCCGCTTGCCGGAATTCCCCAATCTTGAATGACAAAGAAGGCGCCAAAGCTCACGAGAAAGACAGCCGTGAGAAGAATTGCTCTCTTCTTGAAGAAACTGAGCCAACGGTCCTGCTGAAAGTAAGCAATAGACCCGGAGATAAAAATCAAGAAGTACAGAATCAGCGGGCCGGGTTCAGCGATCAGCTGAGTACTGGTTGCCAAAGTTCCCTCTTTATCAAACACGCCGGGTATTAGGGGAAGAATGGCGATCAGCATCAGGGTAAATAGCGACGGCGAAATAGGTCTGGTAAGCAATAGCTGTAGTGGTTTGGCTAAAGTCCAAAGAACGACGCTAAAGATAACCAGAAAGTACAAAAACCATAGGTGGCCGAAGTCAACTGGTAGGACTTCAAATGTGCTTCGTTGCGTCAGCCATGCTCCCTGGCTGGTCCAGCTGTTGGCAAATGTCAGGGGAAGCCAAAAAATAACTAGTGGTAATGCTATTCGCATGAGCCTATGCTTCATGAATTTTAAGCGCCCTCGAGATTGAAGCAAGTAAGCGGCAAAGAAGCCCGCGATCACGAAGAAGGCGGGCATCCTGAAAGCATGTAGGAGCTGATAGGTGAATACAACAGTCAAGAACTCGCCAAGGCTCGCGGGTTCTTGGTAGAGGTATACAAATACCGAGGCGTGGAATATCACGCCAAGCAGGAGCAGCGTTGCCCGCGCGTTATCAAGACCTACTAGCCTGCTCACGTTTACACGATACTGGTCGGACTTAAGGAAGCGTTTTGTCTCTGGTCTCGCTTAGCCTGAGGTTCTAGGAAAAAAGAAAACCCCTCCCGAAGGAGGGGTTTTACTTGTGGAGACTAGGGGGGTCTATGTGCCCCGCCAAACCAATGGTTTAGGGCCTATGTTTTGTGAAATCAGACTATAAATCAGACTATTTTCAAGTGCTTCCATTTGAAGTTCGATACCTGTGTGTGAGCTGAGTGTTCCTCCCCATATTGGGAGTAGTCGCAAAAAATGTGCATAGACTCTCCTAATGACAAAAAGACGCCTCTTGACTCTAGTTGCCCTTTTGGCTGCAGTTTCGCTTGTTTTTGTTGGCGCTCAGTTATGGGCGCTCAGTCAATCTCGTCTAGGCGGATTTGACAGCCCCCTAAGTGTCCCCCCTATCGCTGAGTCGACTATGAAGGGCTCTGTTCGCACCTTTGACTTAAATTTGCAGGCTGGGTCCACGGAGTTTGAGGCTGGCAATCCAGTCGAAACTTGGGGCATCAATGGTGACTACCTCGCCCCTACCATCCGCGTGGCTGACGGGGAAGAAATAAAGATTAATGTAGGAAACGGCCTCCCGGAGGACACTACCTTGCATTGGCATGGGCTACACGTTCCCGCGATGATGGACGGTGGGCCGCACCAGCCCATCGAAATGGGCGCGACATGGAACCCACACTGGACTGTG